>DATENN010000329.1:0-20333 GCA_035275045.1 Pyrinomonadaceae bacterium | reverse complement strand
GCTTGTCAAAAATGGATTGCTGAACGAAGAAGGTAATGATTTTTATTCACTGACAGCGCGTGGAAAAGAGATCGCTGATCGCGCCTCTTAGCTTAGAATAAATGTCAGACTATATTTCCTATCTTCCTCACGTCAATGCCTTATTGAATTCGACCAGCGCCATCCTGCTTATTGCTGGGTACCGTTTTATCCGCCAAGGAAACATTGCCGCCCATCGCAATTGCCAGCTCAGTGCGGTCGCGACTTCAACGTTATTTCTTATTAGTTACCTCACGTATCACTACTCGCATGGTTCCACGCGCTTTGCAGGGCAAGGGATTATCCGGCCAATCTATTTCGTAATTCTAATTACGCACACAATTCTGGCGGCGGTAATTGTGCCGCTGATTTTGGTTACGCTGTATCGTGCCTGGCGCATGGATTTTCATAGACACCGGCGCATTGCTCGTTGGACGCTGCCGCTATGGCTTTATGTATCCGTTACTGGCGTTATCGTTTACCTGATGCTTTATCAGATCTATCCAGCAAGGTGAGGAGTGACAAGTGTCAGGTGAGGAGTGATAAGCGAAGAGTTTAATGGGAAACAACAACGGTCGTGATTCAAAAATTGAAGTGGCCGTGCCGAGCAGGAACCGGGTTCGTGCTTCGGGACCAATCCTGATCCTCGCGATACTGTTCGTCGTCGCTTCTTTTCTAACCTGGTATCTGACCTGGTTTGGCCGTGGCCTTTCAGATCAGGAAATCACAAAATATCTTTCCGACTACAACCATCCGCGACATGTTCAGCACGCGTTGTTGCAAGTGCAGGAGCGAATCGTGCGAGGAGACAAAAGCGCGGCGCAGTGGTATCCACAGGTCGTGACCCTGGCAGAAAATCCAGAGCCGGAATTTCGACTCACGGCCGCGTGGGTGATGGGCGCCGACAACTCTTCTGAAGATTTTCACAACGCACTGAAGCGACTCTTAATGGACGCTGAGCCGATTGTTAGACGGAACGCGGCGCTTGCTTTGGTTAGGTTTGGTGATGCCACCAGCAGGCCGGAATTGCTGGCGATACTCAACCCGTTTACGATTAACGCACCAGCAGCCGGCGTGTTTGATAGTAGTTTAGGAAAAGGTGCGGCAGTCAGCCGAGGAACTCTGTTGGCTCGAATTCGAGAGCCGAACGACAATGTCGTAGCCATTCGCTCGCCACTTCCGGGCACGATCCAGGAAATTCGCGGTGCGACCGGCTCGAACGTTAATGCTCAGCAGCCATTACTGATAATTAAATCCGACGACGAAAGTTTGTGGGAGGCGTTGCGTGGGCTGGCCTTAGTTGGCACCAAAGATGATTTAAAGTTACTTGAGAGTTACGCGAATGGATTAACTGGCGAAAGCGACCGCATAAAACAACAAGCGGCCCTAACCGGGAAATCAATCAAGAGCCGCATAGATAGTGGCGAAAAACCTATCAACCAGTAGGCGGGGGCGGCGGTAGATCGGGCAATGCGATTCCATGCAACGCTTCCCAATCGTCGGTTGGCACCATCTCAATCGCGTCCCATGGACAGCCATCGAGGAACGCGCCATCCGGGCCTTTGCTGATACATTTCTGACAGCCGATGCAAAGATACGGATCGACCTCTATGCGGCCAAACGGCGGGTGATCTTCGTCCGGCACCCAGAACATACACGCTTCAATCGGACAGTATTCGATGCATGCGGGTGAACCCGAACAACCGGTGCAGCTGTCAGTCGTGATTGCGAGTATGCGTGGCTTTTTTTTCCGAGCCGCTTTACCGTCGCCCGAAGACATTGGCCAGTGTTTTTCGACGATGTCGAACATAAAAGGCAGAAGTCAGAATCCAGAATTCAGAAATTCACTTAGAGTCTCAATCTAACATAGCTCTGCTAATTTCCTCAATGATTTGTGTCGCTAACCTCGCTGTCTTGCTGTGGTTAACATAAAGGTTTAAAAGTTGTGCATTGGAGGGCGAAACGATGGAGACAGTCACAGGGATTTTTCAAACTCGAGCACAAGCAGAAGAAGCTGTACAACAAATTCACGCTGCCGGGATTCGGAACGATCGTATTGCTCTGCTCACGCCCGGTACAAATAGAACCGATGCGGAGCAGGCCGTCCCGACTTCCGATGCTGAACAACCAGGCATGGGTAAAGCGATGGGCGGAACAGTTGGCGGAGCAATGGGAGTGGCCGGCGGCGCGTCATTAGGCGCGGCGGCCGCGAGCGTCCTGGTGCCGGGCGTTGGGCCAGTGATCGCTGGCGCAATATTGGGCGCGGCCATCCTCGGTGCCGGTGGAACGGTTACAGGCATGGCAGCGGGCGAAGCGCTGGAGGAAGGACTGGTTAAGGGCTTGCCGCATGATGAACTTTTTCTTTATGAAGACGCCGTGGCAAAAGGCCGGTCGGTTGTAATCGCCTTCACGCAGAACGATGAGCTGACGGAAAAGGCGCGAGCGGTGCTTGCGAACGCGGGAGCTGAAAGCGTAGATGCGGCTCGCGACAGTTGGTGGATGGGTATGCGCGACGCCGAAGCCGCCGACTATACGGCGACCGGAAGGGAATTCTCGAACGACGAGCCGAATTACCGGCGAGGCTTTGAAACGGCGTTACGAAATCGGGGAGAGGACTTAGCAAAATTGTCGTCGTCCGGTGACGTTTTGGATGAGGCGTTTCGGCGAGGGTATGAACGTGGTTGTGCCTATCACAGCAAAGCGCAGGAGAATTACAAAGTGTGAAGGATTTGTTGTTGAACCTGCTGGTGCTTGTCGCAATTCTTGGGTTGAGCGCACTAGTTACCGGTTGGTTTGCGCGCACGATGTACACCAGATGTTCAGGTTGCGGTACTTTGAACGCGCGCCGCCGGTCGCAGTGCCGGTCGTGCGAACAGGATTTGTTCCGAGCTTAGACTACGCGAGTCGCTGCGTTCCCTTTGTTGACCTGTGGTGGATTGCTAAAGCCAGGTTAAAGCTCATTGCGACATTCAGCCAGACACGAATATCCCTGCCTTGAAGCCGGAGCATAAAATAATGAAGTATGCGCTCGGCTTTCTAATCTTCAGTTGCATCACGTTAAATCCAACGATCGATATGTCACAAAATAAAACGCCGGAAGAGTGGCGCACATACGCCGAACAAACGAATTATCGCGAGACGCCACGCTACGACGCCACCATCGAATACGCTAGACGCCTTGATCGCGCGTCGCCGCTGATTAAGTTTGAAACGTTTGGCAAAAGTGGCGAAGGGCGCGATCTTCCCTTGTTAATAGCGACAGAAGGTGACGCGTTTTCACCTGAAGCTGCGAGACACGCGCACAAGGCAGTGATTCTGATTCAGGCCTGCATTCACGCTGGTGAACCGGATGGCAAGGATGCCGGTCTGGCTTTATTGCGCGACATTGCGATCACAAAATCCCGCGCCGGACTCCTGAAGAATGTCGTGGTCCTCTTCATTCCCATTTACAGCCCTGACGGACACGAACGCGCCAGTCCGTATAATCGCATCAATCAAAATGGACCAGCCGAAATGGGCTGGCGCACGACCAGCACCTACCAAAATCTAAATCGTGATTACATGAAGGCTGATACGCCTGAAACCCGCGCGTGGCTGGCGTTGTGGAACAAATGGCACCCCGATCTTTTTATTGATTGTCACGTCACCGACGGCGCCGATTATCAATACAACATCACTTTCCATCATGAGCATCACGCGGGCGTAGATGATGGCGTGCTCGCCTGGGAGCGTGACGTTTTTGATCAGCGCGTGGCGGCGAAGACCGAAGCGGCGGGAAATGTTGTTTCATGGTATCTCGAATTCATCGACAATCGCGATATGGCGAAAGGCATGCGCGACTTCAATGGCAGTCCCCGGTTCTCAACGGGTTATGTTCCTTTAAGAAACCGGCCGGCCATTCTGATCGAAACCCACATGTTAAAGGATTATCGTTCGCGCGTTATCGGCACGTACGATTTTCTTGCGGCGGCATTGGAAGAAGTGGGCCACGAGCCTGAACGATTGCTCAAGGTCGTTCGCGAGGCGGATGAAAAAACGATTGCTGCCGGTCGCGATTACAATCCGGCGGCGAAATTTCCCCTGGATTTTGAGTTGACCCAGAAGGCACGACCTTATCACCTTCGTGCCCTGGAATCGAAGACCGAGATGAGCGAGATTTCGGGAGCGCCCTACGTGACGTTTGGAACGAAACCGCTCGATCTGACGGTACCGATGTACGACGATTTTCGGGTGAAGTCAGCAGTGGCACCACCCTTGTACTACATCGTGCCGGCGCAGTGGGAGGACGTAATTGATGTGATCAAGGCGCACGGTCTCACCTTTCAAACGCTGCCAAAATCCGAAACCATCGAGGTTGAAAGCTATCGCTTTTCGGAAGTTAAGTGGGCCGCTGGGCCGTTCGAAGGCCACTTGATGCCGTCGTTCAAGACTGAAAGCGTGCGCGAAAGCCGAAGCTTTCCCGCGGGTTCGCTCGTCATTCCGCTTGCGCAACCGGCCGCAAGGGTTGCAATCAACTTGTTGGAACCGGATGCGCCAGACTCATTGGTCCATTGGGGTTTTTTCAATGCAACGTTCGAACAGAAGGAATATGGCGAGAACTACGTGCTGGAAAAGTTAGCACGAGAGATGCTGGCAAAAGATCCTGTATTGCAGAAAGAGTACCAGCAGAAGCTGGAAAGCGATCCTAAGTTTGCTGCTAGTCCGCGTGCAAGGTTGGAATTCTTTTATCGCCGTTCACCCTATTGGGATCACCAGATGGGCCTGTATCCGGTGGGACGAATTATAACGCCGCTGAAGTTGTGAATCACGTACCTTAATGCGCTAGCGCCGTTGGTTCCTCCGAGACGTCTTCCACCGCACGACTGCGACTCTTAATCGTCACTACCGCCACGCCCGCGAAAATCAAAATGCACGACAACAGTGTTCGCGAATTGAGGCGTTCGCCGAGTATGGCGGGAGCGAGACCAAAAGCAACGAGCGGCTGTAAATAAATGTAGACAGCGACGATCGATGGAGCGACCTTTGTCAGTGCCCAGGCGTTAAGGTAGTAAACGAAAACCGTCGGCACGAGCACGATGTATATGATCGCGATCCATGCTGATGCCGGCACCGCTGCCAGGTTATCTTTGGTCCATGCGAACGCAGCGACCGGCAAGATGATTATCGCGCTTACCGCAAACAGCCAACTGATTACATTGAAGGCACCATAACGTTTGACCAGATTTCGCGACACGGCGATATAAGCACCATAAGAAAAGGAGTTGGCCACAAGCAACAAATTGCCTCTAGTTGTTGCCGCGCTAATAGTCGCGCGAAATGGATCCACCAGGTAGATTACACCGGCCGCCGCCAACGCGATTCCCAACACGTTTCTTAGCGACGCGCGATCGTGTCCCAGCGCAATGCTGATGACCAGCGTAAAAACAGGAATCGTCGTAGTTAGCAACGTCGCGTTGATAACAGTGGTGTAAGACAATCCCTTAACGAACAACAACTGATTGACGACCACGCCAAGCAGGGCCGACAGAACAATCCAGGCAAGCACGCGTTTTGGCACATCGCGGAGCTGACCAAAACTGCGGCGAAGCAGAAAAAATATCAACGCGCCGCCCGTAATTCGAAAACTGACTAAGCTCGCGCTTGAAATCGATCGCAAGGCAATCTTTCCGACTATGGGCCAAGTGCCGAAAAAGATTTGCACCACTACGAGCGCGACATGCGGCGCGCTGCCTCGTTCCTTGAAGGGAGTATCGGTCATTCTACTTTGCGCAATCAGCAAAAAGGATCGGGTTGCCCCGATCCTTCTAGGAAACCGCGTTTGCCCGGAGAATCAGACGATTAGGAACAACGGATTCTCGAGAATTTTCTTGAACGTTTGCAGGAACTTTGCGCCCGTTGCCCCATCAATTACGCGATGGTCGCATGACATCGTCACCCGCATCATTTGCCGGACGACAATCTCATTATCGCGAACCACTGGTTTTGGCGACATCGCACCAACCGCGAGAATGGCGCCTTCGGGTGGATTGATTACCGCGGTAAACTCATCAATGCCGAACATGCCGAGGTTGCTGATCGAAAAGCTCGCGCCCATATATTCTTCAGGTTTAAGTTTCCGGTCTCGCGCGCGGCTCGCGAGGTCGCGAACTTCGTTGGCAATCTCGCTTAACGACTTTTCATTCGCCGCCCGAACTATCGGCGTGATCAATCCATCCTCAATGGCGACCGCGACGCCAATATCGGCTTGATCGTAGTAGCGCACGGCTTTGTCCTGAAACGACGCGTTTACCTGCGGATGTTGCAGCAACGCGGCGGCGGCCACCTTGATGATGACGTCATTAATGCTGATTTTAAGCTCCGGATCGACTTGATTAATTCCGGCTCGCATTTCCGCGGCGCGGTCCATCTCAATTTCAGTCGTCAAGAAGAAGTGGGGAATTGGCCCCAGCGAAGTAACCAACCGCTTTGCAATCGTTCGTCGCATCTCGCTCATCGGCTCGTCACGATACGCAGAGGCAGTTGCGATTGAAGCTTGCCGGCTCGGCGCGACAGCGCGCAAATGAGTTGGTTTTTGTTGTGTTTGAGGCTGACCGCTTTGCTGTTGCCCCATCAACCCTTCGACGTCGCGCTTGATGATGCGTCCCCCGGGGCCACTGCCGCTCACCGATCGCAAGTCAATCCCTGACTCGGCGGCCATACGAGCAGCCAACGGCGAGACTATCAATCGGCCACTTGTATTTGGCGGCGCCGCTGCTAACGGTTGCCGGCCGTTTTCTGCAACCTCAGGTGTCTTAACCGCAGCCTTTGGCTCAACATCGCTTGGCTTTTCTGCGGCGGGCTTTTGTGGCGAGTCACCTGCCGGCGTCTTTTGAGATGCGGTGCCTGCTTGAGAAGCAAGCGCGGAAATGTCTTCGTCGGGGTCGCCGATAATCGCGATCAGTTGACCCAGCGGCGCCGATTCACCTTCCTGAATCAGAATTTTTCGCAACACGCCGTTGCCGAGCGCCTGCATTTCCATCGTCGCTTTGTCAGTATCAATTTCGGCAAGCGGCTCGCCCATTGAAACTTTGTCGCCCTCTTTTTTTAACCAACGAGAGAGCTGGCCCTCCTCCATGGTGGGCGAAAGCTTGGGCATGATGACCTGAGTTGCCATTCAATCCTCGTAAATCGTGAATCGTAAATCGTCAATAGTGAACGCAGAATCGTGCTTGGTAGAACCGAGGTAGTGAAAAGAAAGGAAGGAGTTTCAACGCTATTCCACCCTAAAACGCGAAGCCGCGTTTCCAATCTTTCTTTTACCGTTCACGATTTACGAATCACTACAAGTAAGAAACTTCGCGAACTGCCGCGACGATCTGATCAACTTTCGGAATAGCCGCGTCCTCGAGATTTTTCGCGTATGGCATTGGCACGTCGGCGCCGGAAACTCTCTTGACGGGCGCATCAAGATAATCAAACGCGCGCTCCATTATTTCCGACGCGATCTCCGCGGCCACACCACAGAAAGGATGCGATTCTTCCGCTATGACGACGCGATTAGTTTTCTTGACTGACTCAACGATCGTGTTGATGTCGAGCGGGCGAATGGTTCGCGGGTCAATCACTTCACACGAGATGCCGTCTTTTTCCAGGTCCTCTGCCGCCTTTAACGCCACCGGAACCATCAACGACCGCGCGACGATGGTCGCATCGGTACCTTCACGTTTAATGTCAGCAACGCCGAGTGGGATCGTGAAGTCCGGGTCGTCGGGCACCTCGCCCTTGTTTCCGTACATTCTTTCCTGCTCGATAAAAATTACCGGATCATTGTCGCGAATGGACGATTTTAGAAGACCTTTCGCGTCAGCCGGCGTCGAGGGCATGACGACTTTCAGACCGGGAAAGTAAGCAAACCAGGACTCGAGCGCCTGCGAGTGCTGCGACGAAACCTGAAAAGCCGAACCACCGGGGCCGCGAAACACAATTGGAATATTGAATTGGCCACCGGACATGTAAAGCATCTTCGCGGCCGAGTTTATGATTTGATCAGTCGCCAGGATTGAAAAGTTAAAAGTCATAAACTCGATGATCGGCCGCAGTCCGACCATCGCTGCGCCGACCCCAAGCCCCGCAAAACCAAGTTCAGTAATCGGAGTGTCGATCACTCGCTTTGGACCAAGGTCTTCTAGCAATCCCTTGGTAACCTTGTACGCTCCTTGATAGGCAGCCACTTCTTCGCCCATCAGAAACACATTCTCGTCGCGCTGCATCTCTTCCCGAATCGCCTGGTTGAGCGCCTCGCGCATGGTTACTGTAGCCATCAATTATTCCTGTTGGCCGATGGGATCGGCATAAACGTCCGTAAATAATTCCTTCGCATCGGGCAGCGGACCCTCTTCCGCGAAGCGCACGGCTTTCTCGATCTGCGCTTTTACGTCCGCCTCGATCTTTTGGAATTCGCCTTCGCTCAACACTGCTTCTTCCTTCAGGCTGGCTGAAAAAAGTTTAATGGGATCGCGTTCCTGATAGCGCTCAATCTCGGCGCGGGTGCGATAGTTTCCCGGATCTGACATGGAGTGGCCCATGAAGCGGTAGGTGCGAACCTCAAGCAATGTCGGCAGATAGTTTTTTCGCGCGCGTTCGACTGCTCTTAGTGTTGCTTCGCGCACCGCGAGGACGTCCATTCCATCTACAAATTCAGACGCAACTTCGTAAGCGCAAGCCTTTTGCGAAATATCGTGAAGTGAAAAAGCGCGTTCCAGCGATGTGCCCATTCCGTACTGGTTGTTCTCACAAATGTAAATGCATGGCAGCTTCCACAGTTGGGCCATGTTGAGAGACTCGTGAAATGCACCCTGGTTCACGGCCGCTTCACCAAAGAAACACAGTGTCACTTGGTCCGTACCTTTGTATTTCGAAGCGAAGGCGACACCCGTCGCGAGTGGAATCTGCCCGGCGACGATCGCGTGGCCGCCGAGGAAATTTACTTCCTTGTCAAACATGTGCATCGAGCCGCCCTTGCCATGCGAACAGCCCGTGGCCTTTCCATACAATTCGGCCATGACAGCGTCGGGCGACATTCCCTTGGCGATAGCGTGCGCGTGTTCGCGATAACTAGTTAATACGTAATCGTCTTTGCGGATAGCGGAAATTGCGCCGATGGCAACCGCTTCCTGCCCGATGTAAAGGTGGCAGAATCCGCCGATCTTTCCACCGCTGTAGGCTTCCGCAGATTTTTCTTCAAAACGGCGCGCGAGCAACATCTGGCGATAGATGTCGATAAGCGTATCCCGATCCAATTGTGCGAAACGTTGTTTCTGCGCAGCCTTGATCGCGTCCGCATTTACTTCAGCTGGCGCGGACTCTGCGACTTCGTGGTCCATAACGCCGGTCGCGCTAGTGTCTTCGGCGGACAGGCGCGAAGGGGGCGGGTTGCGCTTGCTGATTTCCTGAGTTGATTTAGCCACTTAACGACCTTTGAACGAAAATCGCCGCATTCTGTTTAGCAATAGAAAGTATGCGATGGGGAAGTGGATTATACGCGAGGAGTCCAAGGGCGCGCAAAAGTGAGGTTTTGAAAAAAAAGCACGCCGTATGTGGCGTGCTCATTGGATCTGGTTTTAGTAAATATTATCGAAGTGCGTCCAGGTTAGTCACAGGCGTACTGGCTAAACTAATCACGGTCTTTCGCGAATGCTTATCGGTCTGCATCTTGCGAGCCGCGGCGGTTAGCAGTTCTTCTGTCGTGTCGCCCTGATCGGGATAGCACGCGACTCCAATGCTGATTCCGACCTGCACCACCTTACCCGTGCGCACTGAAAACTTTTGCGATTCGACGGCGCTGCGGATTCGTTCGCCAACCGACTGCGCCATGCTGCTCGACGCCATCGGCATGATGGCCACAAATTCGTCGCCCGCATAACGCGTCAGAATGTCCATCTGCCGTAGCTCTTTGCGAATGACGGCGGCGATGCCGGCTAACACACGATCGCCAATCGCATGTCCATATTGATCGTTGATGCCCTTGAAGTCATCGACGTCCATACTGACCACCGCAAGCGATTCGTTGTTCATGCGCTGGCATTCGGCAAGCCGCTGTTCCAGCATCATGTAAAAACCGCGCGCGTTCGGAAGATTGGTCAGCGTGTCGATCAACGCACTCTCTTTTGTTTTCTCAAACGTGATCGCGTTGTTAAGGGCCGTGGAGGCGTGTTGGCAAACCGACTCAAGTAGACGCACGTGCTCGGTCGTGTATGAGGTGCGGCTCTTCGAATACAGTGTGATCGAACCGAACGCTCCGTCTTCGCGCAGCAGGGGTGAAACGAGAACGCCCTTATATGCCTTTGCCAGGTCTTCCGGAACTCCTACTAAATCAAGTTCGGGAGATGCGTTGCACATCGAACGTGCGTTGGCGATGACCCAACCGGTGATACCATCGCCAACATTCATGCGACGGTGTCCGAAAGCTTCGGCGTCCTCACCAACGGTGTGTGCGGCAACTGCTTTTCCGGATTGTTCGTCGACAATGAAGATGATGCAGGTATCAAAGGGGACTATCGCTTTTAGCTTATTGGAAATCAGCGTAACGGTGTCGTTGAGGTTCAAGGATGATCCAATCGTCTGCGCGATTTCATGGAGCGCGAATACCTCGCGTTGCGCTTCAGTGATCGAGCGGAAACCGGCTTGATCATCGTCGGGCGTTCCCATCACATTTGACGCCAAGCCCGCGTCTGGTTTTGTCTTAGTCTGGAAGTCGTGCTCTGCAATTTCCGCCGGGACCTGTTCCTGAATGTCTTCTGCATTGATCAGGTTATCGAATTCTTCCACGTGTTCGATGAAAACTTCGACAACCTTAGGATCAAACGCGCTCCCGGCCATGCCTGCTAACAGACCCAGCGAATCTTCGCGCTTCATGCCCTTGCGATAAGGCCGATCGCACCGAGTTGCATCGTAAAAATCGACGACTGAAATAATTCTGGCAACCAGCGGAATGGCTGAACCGCGCAGGCCTTTTGGATAACCGCTGCCGTCCCACTTTTCATGGTGATAGCGAACGATGTCTTCCACCGGATAAGGGAAATTCACGCGACGAAGGATGTCACCACCCACGGTTGGATGGATTTTCATCTTTGCAAACTCCGCTTCGGTAAGCTTGCCCGGTTTGTTCAGAATATATTCAGGCACCGCAAGCTTGCCGATGTCATGCAGCAATGCGCCGGCAAAAAGTGCTTGTAATTCTTTACCGCCTACGTTGAACAGTTTGCCCATCTCGGACGCGTAAATCTGAGTGCGTCGCACGTGACCATGTGTGGTCTGATCTTTCGCATCAATCGCGATCGCGAGCGATTCGATGGTGTTCATATGAATACTCGCCATCTCTTCAACGTGCCGGCGATTCTCCGCTTCTGAACGGCGAACTTCGTTTAAGCGCTTTTCATTAAAACGGTACAACAGATGAACAAGCCCGGTGATCAAAAGACCCAACAAGATGAAGGCAATGCCGCGATCGGTAATCCCCGAGTAGAACAGAACCGCTGATGCGGCGCCTGCGACTTGCGTCGTCAGCGTCCACACCAAACTTTCCTGAGAAGGCAGAACGCGCGGTTTGTCGTCGATGAGGTTGAGAAAGTGCAACGTCGCGAGCGTCGTAAAGAAATATTGAAGTACGGCGAGTACGGATAACGGTACCAGAAAAACGCTGATCGGTAGTGCCTGGTCCGCCGCTTTGGGCAGATCACCCGCGAAGACAGTCGCAAGGAATCCATAGCACGATGCGCACAGAAAAGTTGAAATAACACTGATTGCAGTAGTGGCAATCGATTCGCGACGGCTGGCCAGACCATAGGTCGAAACGAACGCAACGATGGCCGCCAGCAATGTGGCGGGACCTGCGGTGTCAGCTGGCGGAACCGCATACAAAATCACGGCTAGAAAAACAAAAGCGTCGGCCACCGACTTGCGAGTCTTGTTCGCTCCTACTGAAGCGGTAACCGATACGGTAAAGCGACTGGCAGCAAGCGTGAGGCCGAGGAGTATAAACCACGAAAGCAAACCAGCGCTCGTCAGGAATGGTAATTTGACTGTCGAGATTAGTGCAGAGAGCAGCAACAGGGCGCCGAGCGTTGAAATGCTGACAAGCAGTACTGAGCTCTTCCAGTTTGCGGGTAGATTCATACGAGTGAGACTTCCTGACAGGGCGAAACGCGATGGCGGCAATTGCTAAAACGATTGGGCGAGAAATAACGACGCCGGTTGGGTTTGAGAGTGCCAAACATTGTTTAGCACGGCTGTAAAGATAACTCGCGCAGACGCTTGGCGTCAATAGAGGTTTTCGTATTTCTTCAGCATTTCGCTTGTGGAACCTAATTATTATGCGGCAGGCAGCGGGATGTCTAACTGGGCGCTGAGTTCGGCGGGGTCGATAACAGGATTTTTGCAACTGAAATTCTCACAAACGTAGGCGGTGGGGTGCTGGTCGACCGCTATGCGACCAGCGAGTAGGGGAATCGAGGCTGGCACAATACGGCTTTCAACGGCGGGCACCACAAACTTGTTGGGGACATAATTCTGCCAAACGACCGCTGAAAGTGTTTTCGTTTCCTCAACGCTGGTCGGCGCTATCAAGACAATTTCTTTGGGCGAGCCGAGGTGAAAATCGAGCGCACACAAAATGCGGCCAAACGCTGAAGGGTAGCGCTGCATGGCGTTGGCTGTTGCCCGCAGTATGGTGACCGCAAGCCGTCGATATTGTTCTTCTCCAGTCAGCAAAGCCAATTGCAACAAGACCTCGGCCGCCACAGAGTTACCCGACGGGGTGGCGTTATCGAGAAAGTCTTTCGCGCGAACGATCAATTGTTCGTGACTGTTTCCGGTGAAGAAAAAACCGCCCTCCTTCTCGTCCCAGAATTCGCTCACCATCACATCGCAAAGATTGCGGGCTGCCGTTAAAAAATTTGGATCGCCGCTGGTTTGAAACAACGTTAACAGACCATGACTATAAAATGCGTAGTCTTCGAGATATGCGTTCAAACGCGCCTGCCCATCCTTGTAGGTTCGCAGCAGCAGTCCATCACGGCGCAAGTAATTTAAGACAAAGCCGGCATTGTTCTTTGCAACTTCGGTGTAATCATCACGCTCGAGGATTGCGCCCGCCTCCGCAAAGCTGGACAGCATTAATCCGTTCCAGGCTGTTAAGACTTTTTCATCTCGATCAGGTTTGATGCGATTCTCGCGGACGTCAAACAACCTCCTACGGGAAGCGCTCAGTCGTGCCTTTAGTTCATCGACGGTGATTTGTTTCTGTCGCGCGATGTCTTCGACGTCGGATCTGACGTTGAGAATGTTCGCGCCTTCAAAATTTCCTCCTGAGGTAACGTTGTAATAGGCCGCAAACAGATCGGCGTCCGCCTTTCCAAGCAATTGCTCTATTTCCTCAGCGCTCCAAACGAAAAACTTGCCTTCGACTCCTTCCGAATCTGCGTCCTGCGTCGAGTAAAACCCGCCAAGCGGATCAGTCATTTCCCGAACGACGTAATCTAAGATCCCTTTCGCTACTTCGGCTGCCCAAGGCTCTTTTGTCAGCTGGTAGTAGTGGAGATAGAGCCGTGAAAGCAGCGCATTGTCGTACAGCATCTTTTCGAAATGTGGCACCAGCCAACGCGCGTCGGTCGAATATCGATGAAAACCTCCGCCGAGTTGATCATAGATTCCACCGTGCGCCATTCTTCGGCAGGTGTGGCGAATTATGTCGAGTAAACGTTCCTCGCCGGTGCGATTGAAAGTCTGCATCAGGAATTCCAGCGTCATCGCGGGTGGAAATTTAGGCGCGCCCCCGAAGCCCCCATTCGTCGCGTCGTAATTTTTAATGATGCCGCGGGCTGCCGCATCGAGCAGTTCCACACTGAACGTCTCGTTCGATTCCGCGATCCCCGTAGTTCGTTTCAATTCGGAAAGGATCGACTGCGCCGTTTCCGCGATATCGTCTTTACGTTGTTTGAACGCATCGGCAACGCTGATCAGCACCCGTGGGAACCCAGGCATGTTGTAACGATCTTCGGGTGGAAAATAAGTGCCGGCATAGAAGGGAACGGCTTCCGGAGTCAGGAATACGGTCATGGGCCAACCGCCATGCTGGGTCAACATTTGGACCGCGCTCATGTAGATCTGATCGAGATCGGGGCGCTCTTCGCGATCGACTTTGATGTTGACGAAATTATCGTTCATCAATTTTGCGATCGCCTCATTCTCAAACGACTCGTGCTCCATCACGTGACACCAGTGACAAGCAGAATAGCCAATGCTCAGCAGCAACGGTTTTTGTTCACTCCGCGCGACTGCGAAAGCCTCATCGCCCCAGGGGAACCAGTCCACCGGGTTGTGAGCGTGCTGCAACAAGTAAGGACTTGTTTCGTTAATTAGGCGGTTGGTGTGCGCGTGTTCAGTCAAAGCTACATTTCCGTTTCCAATAGTAGTTTCGCGCATTCTACCCCGCCGGACACAGAACACGAATTCCGCGCTTTATCAAGCGCGGTTTTAAAATATTGATCTAAAGTTACGCGTTAGTCTTTGAACCAATAAGGCGTTTGTTTGGTCCAACTGTTGTTGGGAAAGCGATGATGCAGGAAGTCGTACGCCGCTTTGGACCAGCGTCCGGTCTGCTTATCGGTACATCCGTGTCGCGTTGTATTAACGGCGAGGTGCAGGGCCTCCGGCACGCGCGGGTCGGTCGGGTTTTTCGTGGCGTATTCAACAACACTGCGCGCAATGTAATTTGGCGCGGCGCCCAATGACGAAAGTATCGAATATTCTTTGGCCGCGGCCGCGCGTTGTAGCTTCGTTAGAAACGAAGGCGAGAAGACTTCAGGTTTTTTCTTCGTGGTGTCATCGGTTGCACCCATGAAAGCCGCCGAGCACCACCAATTATCGCGATAACTATCTTGTTCGCTGAGCGGTCCAGTGCGCCCCACCCCAGCGTCGACGACCGGCTCCAGGCCCGGATACTTCAACCATGCATAGATCGCAGCAAACTTCTTAGCGGCTGGATCTTGCATCGCAACGTATTTGTCGAGCAACCCCGACATGTCCGGCGCCAACTCCTTTAGGGTGGGCGCCAAATCGTTTGCAGTCGCAACGTCGTCGAGGATCACTGCGCGCAACCAGGCGGCCTGCGCGACGTCGCGCCGCAGATGACCGGGCAGGACTTTGCTGGCTGCTGCTTGTTTTAAAACAGAAACAGGCAATTTTTCATTAAGCACCCGGGCTGCGTCTTCATCGAACAGTGGCTTGCCGGAAAGCGGTTTCATTTCTTCAGAAACTTCAGAATCGTCGGCTGGTATTTCGCGACCGTCGTCATTCCAACTAAGGCCGGCCGGCACTCTCGTCGCATAGTTCAGAAAATCTTCTAGCGAAGCAGCCACCAACATTCGTTGCTGGCGTAACAGATTTATAGCTGAGGTATTGAATCGGGATCGATGCTCGCGCAAGAGTTGATCGAGGACCGCGCGAGCATCGGCCGATTTGTTCGCCTCCATTTGCAGACGAACCAGATAAAAAGCCGCTGAGGGATAGGCCGGCGAATTTGCCGAAACAGAGCTGGCGGCACGTTTCAATACTTCTGCGGCGGGATCGGCGGGTGAGACTTTTGCCAGGGCAGCGATGAGCCACGCATTCGATGAGGTGGCTCGCCAACGCTCCAGCGCATGCGCGAGCGATTCCGCTTTGTCGTCCTGAAACGTTAGCAACCAATCAGTCAAATCATCCTGGTTTAGATCGCTGAGTTTGTCTCGACTGACGGCACCCGACTCGTCATCTGCGAATTTATCGAGCAGTACGGTGTAGTCCCAGAGCTGCTGTTTCAAATTGTCGCGGCCGGATTTTTTGCTCAAGGAATTTGCCAAAACATGAATTGTTTCCTGCGGATGCAGACGCAGCCTTACAAGACTTAAAAGGCGCAACGAGTCGGCGTGCAATGCTTTCAGGTTGCGTTCATCAAGAATGGACTGCAGCTGCTTTTCCGCTTCAGTCAACGGCCCCGCTTTTTCTTCGTCTTTTCCTAAACTGCCTTTTCGTAAATACGTTCGCGCGATTAAGTAGGGCGCAATGGCGCGCCACGGTGAATTCTGATCGCTTTCAATTGTTTTGTAGCCGGCAATAGCATCATCAAACTTCGCCGCATAAAAATTGGCGGAAGCGATTTGATATTGGCGGTCGGCGCGTGCCAGCGCGTCCGCATCCGCAGGCAAAACTGACGGCACGCGATCTCCCTGCGAACAGTTCGCAAAGACTTCGTCCTGCGCTTCAACCCAAAGTTTGGTAGCGGCGCTGTCGACGCCCCATTTCTTAGCGCGGCTCTCCAACGTGGTGGCCGCATTTTCGAAGGCGTCTTTTTGACAGTTCAAATAACTTTCATATTCGTTGGGCGCCTCGCGATTACGATAGACTTCGATTGAATTAATTTCGCTCACGCCGGGAATCGATTTACGCAACTCAAGCCAGCGTTTCACCGACTCTTCTTCGCGGGATTCCCAACGCAAGTCGAGACGGTCGCGCCATAGAACGACGAGCGCGGATTGCTCCGCGGGCGTGAAGGTGTTGCCCTGAAAATATTGATACGCGACGTAAAGATAGGACCGCGCGTACGTCGGCTGAACAATGCCAATATTGCCGCGGGCGAAATTCTCGAGTGGATATTCGGGGTGCACCGTGAACGTGAAAATCGCGTCGAGTGAAAATGGACCACAGGCCAGAGCGGCAGACGGCGATAGCAATTGCAGTATCAGAATCGCGGCGGCGATCTTACTAACGATGCGTATCATCGATTTTGGTTCTCCATCAATTTGTTAAAGGTGGCGCGGTCCCAAGCGTTGGGGTTGAAGACGTACACGCGATGAAAGTGCGGCAGGTTTGCAATCTGCTCGTCGGTGGAAATTCCTGCAGCGCTTTGACAACGCGGCGAATTGAAACCTGAACCCGCTAAATGTGACAGAATGCCATTGCGATCGATTCCCATGCGAAACAACATCGGCACTGTCTCGTCAACGGGAAGTTTGTTTAGCCAAGCGTCGCCCTGGCACCACGAACCCAGCGCGGTAATCGAAATTTTCGTAGCGGCCGGTAAACGTTGGCGCAATGAAATGAGCATCGTCTGATAAAAAGCTCGTTCACGTTGCGCGGCATCGAAATCGATTTGTATGGTTTCAATTGTGGGCGTTGCGAGTCTTGCAATTTCATCGGCGGCGGCGAACGCCTGCTCATCGGAAAGACTCGGCGGGTCACGTTTGTCGACTTCCATTCGCGTGACCGGCATTACCACCGTGCCTGGCGACACCAATAGCGGTTGCAGGCGTGGTTTTGAAACTGCTTGTGAGCCTCGCAGGAAAATCGTTTGAGCGAGGTAAGCGACGCCTACCGAATTCGAATCTATGAAGCGCAGATCTTCCGGACGTTCCCATGCCCAAAGAATAGTTGCGGGTGACGATGATCGCAGCCGCGCGGGGCGTTCATGCTTAAAGGAGCGGAAGGCAAAGGCGAACGTAGTGCCCGCAAGTAGCAACACGGCAATCAGTATCCGCGATGGGGGAATGTCCTGCATGGATGAATCGTGCGGAGTTTAACCTAAGCGCGCAAAATTTCCGCCAGAAAGATTTGTTGTTGAATGCTTTTCGGCACTGCGAATCAATTTGTTATACTGCGCCGACTGAATGACCATTCATTTTAGCTAAAGGACGAGACTTGGAACGAGAAACACTCGAAATGGATGTGGTGTTTGTCGGCGCCGGCCCGGCAAATCTTAGCGGCGCGCTGCATTTGGCGCGGCTGGTAAAAGCGCACAACGACGACGTCGCGAGCGGTGCGCGCAGCGGTGAGCCGCTCGGAGAAATCGAAATTGGCGTCATTGAAAAAGGCGCGACGGTGGGCGCGCACATTCTGTCCGGGGCGGTAATGGATCCTCGCGGCCTGCGCGAGTTGATTCCCGATTTTGTTGAGCAGGGCGCCCCACTCGAATCGCCGGTCAAGGAAGATTTTTTTCTTTACCTTACAAAGACGCGTGCCATCCGCTCTCCGATAACGCCGCCACCGCTAAAGAATCACGGTTATTACATCGTGTCGCTGAATCGTTTGACCGCATGGCTCGGGGAAAAGTGTGAAGAGGCGGGCATCAATGTTTTTCCGGAGTTTCCCGGAGCAGATCTGCTTTACGACAATGAGGACCACGTGATTGGGGTGCGCACTGGCGACAAGGGAATCGACAAGGAAGGGAAGCGGAAACCAAATTTTGAGCCCGGAGTTGATCTGCGAGCCAAGGTGACGGTGCTCGGGGAAGGGCCGCGCGGTTCGCTAACGAAACAATTGATTCAACGGTTGAATCTCAACGCTGGTCGCGAACCTCAGGTTTACAGCATCGGCGTTAAGGAACTATGGGAGTTGCCTGACGATCGGTATCCCGCCGGCCGTGTGACGCATACGCTGGGCTATCCGTCTGACGCGCACACATACGGAGGCGGTTGGATTTATGGGATGCAGAACCGGATCATAAATCTTGGTTATGTGACCGGTCTGGATTATCAGGATCCGCTGCTCGATCCGCATGCCGAATTCCAACGGTTCAAACAACATCCGTTCGTGCGTCAACTGCTGGAAGGCGGCAAGATGATCCGATATGGCGCAAAGACGATTGCTGCGGGTGGATACTTTGCGATGCCTCAAATTTATGCGGATGGAGTTTTGCTGGTTGGCGATTGTGCCGGTTTTCTCAACTCGCAACGGCTGAAGGGCATTCATTCCGCAATCAAGAGCGGCATGCTTGCCGCCGAAGCAATTTATTCAGCGCTCGTTGCCCGCGATTTTTCAGCCAGACAACTGCAGCACTACGAAAAATTAGTGAACGACAGCTGGCTCATTCCCGAACTGCGCAAGGTTAGAAACTTCCACGCCGGATTTAAGCACGGACGCTGGCTAGGACTGGCGAATACCGGTCTGCAATTCATAACTGGCGGCCGATCCTGGGGACTGTTTGATCGCACAAAGGCTGAAGCCGGTCATGAAGCGATGAAGAAGTTGTCGGCTTACGGTTATCGCGGAGACAACATCGAGCAGCGTTATAAAGGCTTGCGTTTCGACGGGCAGATTGCTTTCAACAAGTTGACGGATGTCTATCACGCCGCAGTAGGGCACAGTGAGGATCAACCGGCGCATCTCCACGTGCTCGACACCAATATCTGTGCGACTCGCTGCGCCGAGGAGTATGGCAATCCCTGTCAACGATTTTGCCCGGCCGCGGTTTATGAAATGGTGGACAACGGCGCCGACGGAAAGCGCAAGCTGCAGATCAATTTTTCAAACTGCGTGCACTGCAAGACTTGCGACATCATGGACCCCTACCAAATTATTAATTGGGTAACGCCGGAGGGCGGTGGGGGACCCGACTACAAGGGAATGTGAGCTAACGAAAGGTGTTGCCGGCTTCAGCCGGCGCACCTTGATAACGCAAACGAAGGCGTGCCACTACTCGGGTTCATTGCCATCGGCGTCCTGGACAGTGAAGTTGACCGTTCCTCGCATCACTTCTTCCAAAGCAACACGAGTGTTCTTGTGTTTCGCCGCATCGATATCGATACGCGGCCTCGCGCCGCGTTGAAGTTGCTTGCTTCGTTTCGCCGCCAGAATTATTAAACGATATTTCGAGTCAATTTCAGGCGCCTGCGTCTCGCTGATTTCTTCGTCAGTTTGTTCTTTGCTAGCCATGTATTAGTGCCCATCCTCCTGCATACGTATCTCTTAATTTGAATTCGAATTATTTCCAGTCATAAACGCTTCAACCAAACTTTGAATCTTTTGTTGCTGGCGCAGCAGCCGCGCACGCTCGGCAAATACAATCGCCGCGAGTTGATTAGCGGCGCGCTCAGCGTCGTCGTTGATAATCACGTATTGAAAAGCCGAGTAATCGCGCAGCTCAACCGGCGCATTCCGTAAACGCAAATCTAATTCTTCAGGTGAATCAGTGCCGCGGGCTGTCAATCGCGTCTTTAGCACTTCAAACGACGGCGGAAGTATGAAGACGCTTACCGAATCCGCCATCAAGTTTCGAACGCTGGCCGCGCCCTGAACGTCGACTTCCAGGACGATGTCGCGACCGGCTGCGATTTCAGAAGCAACCTGTTTTCGGGCCGTTCCGTACAACTTGCCATGAACGTGGGCCCACTCGAGAAACGCGCCGGCCGCAATCATTTGCTCGAACCGTTGCGTGTCCACGAAAAAATATTCGCGGCCATCTACCTCGCCACTGCGCGGCGCCCTGGTTGTGAACGAAACAGAATAGCTAAGGTTTGGCACCTTAT
>DATENN010000328.1:0-10938 GCA_035275045.1 Pyrinomonadaceae bacterium | reverse complement strand
GTCACGTAGTTCTGTTCGAACCAACTGAGCGAAAGGTGTTTGTGGGCGATGTTCTGTTTGCCGGTTCAGTTGGCCGAACTGACTTGCCGGGCGGTTCAACTGAGCAACTGATGGATTCGATCATGAAAAAGTTGTTGCCGCTCGGCGATGATGTCGAAGTCTATTCAGGCCATGGGCCGGTTACCACCATCGGTCACGAACGAAAGACGAATCCATTTCTCACCGGAGTGTACAAACTCGGCGCCGGTCGATTCTAGAAATCCGGATTACATTGGAAGTAGCAATCAAGGATTTGCACTTTGTCTGCGTAGTCTGTGCAATCTGCGATGGATTCTTACTTGGCGGTTGGACCACGCAGGCGACTGGCTTTCAACTCTTCCCACTTGTCCTTTAGCTCGTCCTTGAGCTGGCTCGGCAGACTTTCAACGGGAATATTATTTTGGGCGCAGAAGTGTCGCCACAATACGAAACGAAGATCGAACTGGCCGGTCTCATCAGAAATTACGTTGTCGACTGGAGGTGGATTCTTCTTCTTATTCTGAGCCATGTTCGTTCGCCCTTGTTCCGGAGTAATTGGTGCGCTGAGTTTAGCAGTTTCCGTTGATTTCAGTTAATCGCGCGCGAGACAGACACAAGCGACGCGAAATTTCTAAACTGGTGAAATTTGAGACCTGCAGTTCACAGGCCAGCTTTTAGCTTCCTTCTTGCTGAGAATCATCAGCCTAAAAGCTTGGACTCTGAACTGCACATCTCAAACTGCACCACTACCGAAGTTTCCAAAGACAGAATTTTTTGTTCCAAAACAAAAAGGGCGGATGCGAACCCGCCCCCTTAGCCAACATCTTGAAATTTTCAAAACTAAACCGGCTTCGTCACTGCAATTGAAACCGCGCGATTGAGTATCACTCCAAATTGAGTGCCTGACTTTACCTCGGCTTCTTGTTCCTTTTCATAGACCCGAGCGCCGGTGCCCAACGCTCCGCCCAGAATTGTTCCGATGGCGGCGCCTTTGCCGCCGCCTGCGATTGCACCGATGATCGCGCCCGTTGCCGCGCCGCCGCCAATGAAGACAGCGTCGCGCTTGGTGTTGCTGCGGCCCCTGACCGTTCCTTCGTTATCAGCATTCACGTTGTCGGCCTGCAGACTGGTTAGCGATCCGTTGATGACGTAACTGTGGCCGTTAGGCAGCTCTACAGAATTAAAATCAACCGCGATATTTCCGGGAGTGCGCCTGCCGGCGCGCGTCACTGAGCTAACGCGGCCCCAGATTTTGCTGCCCACCGGAATAACATCTGTGCCGCTGCCGCCGCCATAAACCGGCTCGGTAACAGTGGTGGAAAAACGATCGCCAAGACGCGCGGTCCGCGAATTTAGCTCGGTGTCCATCCGCACGCGAATTACAGTATTGGCGGGAACTGTGAAATAGGTCGTGGTTGGGACGGGCGTCGTTGCCACCGGCGCCGTGCGATGTGTAACTCTACGTCGAACCGGTCGGCGGCGCCGCTGCGCCGACACCTCGAACACACTTCCCACCGTCAACAAAATCATCAACAACAGCACTAGTGATTGAAAACGCTTTTCGTTAATCATCGTCATCACAAATTGCTCCTCTCAAATTCTCGGCGGGGTTCGATAACAATAGCTGTGCGTTACTACCAAAGCTCGACACCCAAAAAGTCTATGGAAGAGTTACGCTACGGTTATGTCCTCGGCCAGATAGACATCCTGAATCGCATTGAGCAGCTCAACGCCTTCAGACATCGGTCGCTGGAACGCCTTTCGTCCGGAAATCAAACCAGTGCCACCACCGCGCTTGTTGATTACCGCGGTTCGAACAGCTTCCGCCAGATCGCTCGCGCCTTTAGATTCACCGCCAGAATTGATCAAGCCACAACGGCCCATATAACAATTCGCAACTTGATACCGAACCAGATCGATTGGGTTATCGGTGGTCAGCTTTTCGTAAACCAATTTGCTTGTCTTGCCATACGATTTTCCTAATTCTTTTTCAACCGCTGGGTAACCGCCGTTCCGCTCGGGCAATTTTTGCTTGATGATGTCTGCCTGGATCGTCACGCCCAGATGATTTGCCTGCCCGGTTAAATCAGCCGAAGCATGCATGTCACCTTCCGGCGTTTTGAATTTTGGATTGCGCAAGTAGCACCACAAGATGCAAGCCATGCCGAGTTCATGCGCCTGCGCAAACGCTTCGCTGATTTCTGTGATCTGCCGGGTCGATTCGTCCGAACCAAAATAGATCGTCGCGCCCACGGCCACCGCGCCCAGATTGTGTGCTTCCTTCACGGTTCCGAACAGCACTTGGTCGAACTTGTTCGGCAGCGTCAGCAGCTCGTTGTGATTAATCTTCACAATGAAGGGAACCTTATGTGCGTACTTGCGCGCCACACTTCCCAACACGCCAAAGGTTGAAGCCACCGCATTGCAACCACCCTCGATCGCCAGCTTCACAATATTTGCGGGATCAAAATACTGCGGATTCGGAGCGAATGAAGCCCCGGCGGAATGCTCGATGCCCTGATCGACCGGTAATATTGAGAGGTATCCGGTGCGGGCCAGTCGTCCGTTATCAAAAAGAGTTTGCAGCGACCGCAGCACCGCCGGTGATCGGTCCGAGTTGGACCACACCCGATCG
This sequence comes from Pyrinomonadaceae bacterium, assembly GCA_035275045.1. Taxonomy (GTDB): domain Bacteria; phylum Acidobacteriota; class Blastocatellia; order Pyrinomonadales; family Pyrinomonadaceae; genus PSRF01. The sequence continues at coordinate 8,285 of DATENN010000328.1, read as the reverse complement.
ATAAAGTCGGGACCGGGCAGGTTCAACTGATCTTTGCCGATTGCCGTGGCCTGATGGTCGAGCAAAGTCCGGGCATTGTTGCCGAGCAATTCTTCTACGCGATCAAGGGTAGTGCTCCCTTTCTTTAGTTCGGTAGCCATTTCGTCATCCTTCCTGATTGGGCAGAGCGAGTACAAAAACCGCAGTGTTTGTTAGAGAAATCGGGCAAATTATATCACAGCCGGTTCATTTGGCCCCGCGCGCAGCGATTGCCGATTACGCCACTTTAGGCGGCCAATCTTTTCATTACGGCCATTGAATCGCGTGCGAATCGCCGTTGTAAACGTCGCGCGAGCGGACGACCCAGCCTCACTATGAATTTCTGCGGACGGGAAAACGCCAGGATGTCGTACCAGACCGAATCGTCATCCAGTATCTCAATCATAAACCGTTCTTCGCCGCGCTCCGCATGGTCCGCTAACGTTCCATACGCATAACCAAACTTTGCTTGCTCGTTGATTGTGTAAACGATGCGACAGGCGTTTAGCGACCACATTCCAAAAGTATGCGCCTGGACTGCAACTACGCTGCCGGTTTGCATTGGAGTGCCCTGAGGAACAACGGCCGCCCAGCCCAGTTCAAAGTGCCGCCATCGGCCTAGTGCCTCGCTGGCACGCATGAAAGTCTCGCGCCCTTTACCCAAACAAACGCGATTGTGATCGAGGTTATACCAGTCCGGCGGGATTGTTTTGGTGGCGCCGACTTCACGATAAGAAAAGGGCAGGTCACGCTGGCCGGCGATGAAGCGTCGCACGTCTTCAGCAGCCGGCTTTCGCAAAAGAAACATTTTAGTCGGTCTTGGCTTTGACCGCGTTCGCGGCGCGCGCCCGCGGGTGATGATTGTCGTAAGCGGTGCGCAGATGTTGATCGGTTATGTGGGTGTAGATTTGCGTGGTCGAAATGTCGCTGTGGCCGAGCAACGCTTGTACCGAGCGCGAGTCGGCGCCGTGTTGCAGCAAATGCGTGGCGAAACTGTGACGCAGGGTGTGCGGTGAAACGTGACCCACGCCGGCTGTTTCCGCATAAGTCTTTATCAGGGACCAGGCGAGTTGTCGCGTCATCGGCTTACCGCGGTTAATAAATAAGTTCGGATAAGTTGACTTGCCATACGCTGCTTTCATCGCGTTGTATTTTTGCAGCCAATGAATTGCGCTCTTACCCAAGGGCACGCGGCGCTGTTTGTTGCCTTTGCCATGACAACTAACGATGCCCGTTTGCAAATCAACGTCGGTCTGTTTCAGGGTAACCATTTCCGAAACACGCAATCCAGCGGCGTACATTATTTCCAACATCGCACGATCGCGCAGTCCTTCAAAAGTCGACACATCAGGCGCCGCCAGCAAGCAATCAATTTCTTCCTCATTCAGGAACTTTGGCAGGTAATTGAATTTTTGCGGCGTGTCCAGATCTTCCGCAGGGTGGTTTTTTATATGACCATCGAGCATGAGGAAACGATAAAAGCCGCGCGCCGCGCTGACCGATCTGGCAACAGAGGTTGGCGCCAAACCTTCACGCGAAAGCTGTGCAATCCATTTACGCAGGTCGCCACGATCAAGGTCCGCAATTGGGCGCTTTGATTTTGCCGCCCACTGATCGAGCCGGTTCAGATCGCGACGGTAACTGTCGAGAGAATTGCGCGCCAAACCTTTCTCAACCTGTAAATAGGTGAGAAATTCTTTGACTAGATCGCGTTGCGTATTCGACATTCGTGTTTGTACGTTGGTGTTCGGGCTTTGGTCTTTGGATTTTTGGCTTTCATGTAAAGGACTGACACGAGTGCCGCCGGCAAAGACCAAAGGCCAAAGACGGAAGACCAAAGTTACGACCCAGGATTATAGTCGAGGAGGGAGCGAAAGTATTTTTATTCGTAACGCAGGCATTCGATCGGATCGAGTCGGGAAGCTTTGCGTGCGGGCCAGACTCCAAAGATCAAGCCGACCCCGACTGACACGGTGAGCCCGGAGATTACGGCCCAGGACGGGATTGAAGCGGGCAGAGCGGGAACGAACAACATCACCAGGCGGCTAACACCGACAGCGAGAATCACGCCAAGGATGCCGCCGAGAAAAGTGAGCGTCATCGCCTCAAACAAAAACTGACGCACGATATCTTTTCGCCGCGCGCCTAGTGCTTTGCGAACGCCGATCTCTTTGGTGCGTTCGGTGACGCTGACGAGCATGATGTTCATGACGCCGATGCCGCCAACCAGCAATCCAAGACTTGAGATGGCAATCGCGATAAGGCCGACCATGGCGGTGATGCTGTCGAACTGCTCAATAAATTTATCGGCAGTTTTGATATCGAAATTATTCGGATCGCCAAACTTCACATTGCGGCGACGACGCAGAATGTCTTCGGCCTGTTGCAGCGCTTCGACCGTCTGACCGGGACGCGCCTTAATGACGAGCATCGTGTACCCCTTTGCTGGGGCGACTTTTTGAGCGGTACGAAACGGAATCATTACCGCGTTATCCTCTTCGTTCTCGCCAAAGAAACCGGCCTTGCGCTTTTCCAGGACGCCGACGACTTCAAAGTTGTACCCGCCCATACGCACTTGTGTACCGGCAATTTGATTTTGCCCGGGAAACAACGCGTCGGCAGCGTTGACGCCAATGACCATCACGTTCGCTCGCTGCTGATCGTCGCTCTCAGTGATGAACCGTCCTTCGCGCAACGCAATGTTGGTAATGCCGGCGTAATTCGGCGAAACTCCCTGCGTATCGCCCCAACGATAATTGTGGCCCTGGTAAGTAATGTTGTCGTCAAAAGGTCCGCCGCTGTACCCGATGTTCGGGGCCTGGTAACCCACTTCTTCGGCCGCGCTCGCCTGCGCTGCAATGGCCTGCGCATCCTCGACAGTCAAGGGCTTTCGCAGCCGCTCGGACCGATCTTCACCGGTGCGTGGACCAGTCGAAAGATGAAAAGCGTAAATGTTATTCGTGCCATAGTCCTCGACCATGGCGACGATGTTCTGGCGTAAACCAGTAAGGATTGAAGCGATTGTAATCGCGGTCATGACACCGATAACGATGCCAAGGACGGTAAGAAAACTGCGAAACTTGTGCGAACGCACGCTGTCAAACGCCATCCTTAGCGTTTCGCGCAAAACATTTTGTGGCAGCTTTAATTTCATAAAACTTGCGGAGTCAGTGCCGCCTCACGTCGCTTGCGTGAGCGCCAGAATCGGATCGAGTCTGGCGGCTTTGAAAGCTGGATAAACTCCGGCAATCATTCCGATCAAGGTGGATACAATCAGCGCCAGCAGAATGTAACCGACAGTAATCGTCATCGTGATCGATGCCAGCGCCGTTATTAGCGCCGTTACGCCCCAGGATAAAAGTAGTCCCAGCACGCCGCCGAGTGCGCAAAGTATCGCGGATTCTATTAGAAACTGAAGCAGGATTTGTTTCCTGGTAGCACCCACCGCTTTGCGCAAACCGACTTCAAAAGTGCGTTCGGTGACGCTGACCAACATGATGTTCATCACCACGATGCCACCCACTACCAGCGTGATCAAAGTGATCGGAACAACTACCAATGCAATGCTGCTGGTGAATTGATCGACCTGACTGGTGATTTCATCTACATTAACTAAACCGAAGTCGTCTTCCTCATTGCCGTTGAGTCGATGCTTGACCCTCATCGCAATGCGCGCGTCCTCGATGGCCGCTTGAAAAGAGTCGCGACTGCGACCCTTGCCGTGAATTTGCAATCCGTTCCGCCCGAAAATTTGCAGGTGCGTAGTCACCGGGATGTAGACGTGGCGATCCTGCGAATCTCCGAAAAATGAACCGCGCGCTTCTTCAACGCCGACGACGCGCATAGGAAGCCCACGAACTTTTAAAATTTTTCCGACCGCTCCGGTGTTAGGAAAAAATTTATCTTTGATGTCGCTGCCGAGCACCACAACCAATGCGGACCGTTCGACTTCATCTGGGGAGATAAAGCGGCCATCCGAAATCGTCTTGTCTTCTATGTCGACCATATTGGCGGTCGCGCCAAAAACCAGAGCGCCAGGAAAATTGATGCCGTCCTGGCTCAAGTCGACTGAGCTGCGTAAACCGGCGCCCACTTCCGCGCAACTCTTGCAGTGATCGCGCACCCATTCATAATCGTCCCAGTTCAGCCGCTTGTTGCGCCGGTTCATCTTTTCGAATTCGTCATCGCTTAACTGGCCGGTAGAGGCAATGCGCGCGATCATAAAGTGGTTGTTGCCAAGTATTTTTCCAACCTTGTCGACCACGTAAGTATTCAGCCCGCTAATGGACGCGCCCACTGTGACGACCGAAGCAACGCCAATGATGATGCCAATCAGCGTAAGAAAGGCGCGCAGCTTGTGCGCAAAGATCGACTGGAGCGCGATCTTTAAGGCATCCGTATAAAAAGAAAAGAAGGCTCTCATCGGCAAAAATTCACGTGCGCGACCCTATACGACTGCGCTTTCCGCAATGTTCTGTAGTTATGTGAGTGAAGCGTCTTCCTTCGCATGCACATCGACGCTCAATCACATAGACGTTCGAATTGCGCTTTTGTTAACACCAAAAGCAGCGACTTTGCGCCGGGACGGTCAGCTTTAAAGGCTAAGTTGCGACGGGAAGCTCACCGCGGCGGTGTGCGGCCGAAACATCGGGAAACGACCCTCTGCCGAAGAAAATGTGCCAGGCAAAGGCGTTGAGGACCGGCGCGCGTATGAGGGCACAACCGAACTCTAACAAAGGTCGATTAGTGAGGTTTGCAATGATTCGCCGCATCCAAATCCGTGAGGCGAAACGCGCTCGAAACGATTCTCCGGAATATGATCTGAAAAGCTGTAAATCTCCGGATCGACAGTACTGAACAATTAGATCGGCGGCGAGTGTCGATAATCGCATACAAGGATCCAAGCCGCCGGCAGTAAGAGGCGAGACGGCACCCGCTGCATCGCCAATCAAGAGTCCACGATCGTTCACGATGCGACGGAGAACCCCACCGACCGGAATTCGTCCGCCACGTCGCTCGATACGCGTCGCATTACGCAATCGAAAGAGTGGCTCAAGGCTGGAACGAAAATTTTCTAACGCGATGACTGGCGAGAACTTCTCTGAATAGCCGCCGACGCCAACATGTGTTTCCACCCCGTCATGAGCGACCCAGGCGAGATAGCCTGGCGCTAAAGCAGGATCAAGAAAACAGTGCAACTGTGGCGGTCCATTAAGCGCAACATCGGCAAGTACATCTTCGACGCCGACAATCCACTCACGATTCAGATCAAGGTGAAGATCGCGAGCAACCCGAGAGTTTGCGCCATCGGCGCCAATCAAAAAACGCGTGTCGACGTATCGCGATTTCTTTTTAGCTTCCAGGTGCACTCGTGATCCGTCTGCTACCGGCTCACTGCCCATGTAACTCGTGTCCGGAGACCATTCGACTCCGGCGTTCAAACATTGTCCCAGGAACCGTTGGTACAGCGGTCCCATGCGGCCGATGCGAAATTCCGGCAGGTCGCTGTGCAAAGTCATTGAACGGCGCGCTGGGGAATAAAGCGTTACGTTGTTGATAGCGGCACCCAGACAATCTTCGGGAAGATCAAAATCCTCCAATGTACGACGCACAAAAATCCCGGTGGTATGTATGGAACTATCGACCGCGGGCTTGCGATCGACCAGCAGAACGCGCAACCCATCACGGCCCAACAGTCGCGCACATTGCAGTCCCGCCAGACCCGCGCCCACAATTACTGCGTCATACTTTTCCATATGGTTACGAGGGATCGGCAAGCTTTAGGGCTAGATTTGAAACCGCGTTTTCTTATGCAGCAAGCTGTTTTCGTGGCCGATTACATAGCGCGTTTCCGGCTCGCCTTCATGAATAAGCAACGTGGGATTCGAGATATCAGCCGGCAAATCAAACACAACTGTGGTCAAGTAACTTTCGCCGGGACGCAACGGCGTCGTGAACGGTGATCCCGCCTGATCCCAGGAGGCTAACAATCGATTCGCTTCGGCGGCTGGAAAGTATTCGCGTCCGGCTGCATCGACAATAACCAACACCCGCGAGTTCGGGTAAAGCGGTGAACTACCGCGCGTCGCGCTGATCGTATTTTCATCAAAGCGAGTTTTGATAGTTACCACACGAAAGAGGCCGTTTGCAGATATCTGATTTAGAGGAGGGCCGAGGACTTTGGTTGTTTTCGATTCAACAATCGAATAAGCAAGGTGACAGTCAATCTCGCAAAAATGTTTTTCTTGACCGCGCGCCAAAACGCGTTCGCTGCTCGCGAGTGAGAAGACCAGCATCAAGCCAAAATATCCGGCAGCGACTAAGAACAAAGCGGCGAAGCTGAACTTTGTGAGATCCGTTTTTCTACGCAGCTGCGAAAAGATGAGCGTAGAAATTAGCACTACTAAAATCAGCGCCGTGGCCAGGAAAAGCAGCACGCCGATTGGCGCGGACAGGTTCACGTTGGTAATCATCTTACGCTCGTAGCTAAAGTGCTTTGTATTGTAAAGCCAACAAGTAAAAAAAAGGCGGCCCTCAACGGCCGCGCATCTGTTGAATCAAGGTCTCCATGTGACTGACATAGTTTTCAAGCGCGCGCTTTCCGTTTGCAGTGAGCTTGTATTCCGTCTTTGGCAGCCGGCCTTCAAAGGATTTAGTACACGCGATGTAGCCTCCGTCCTCAAGCTTGCGCGCGTGCACGCTGAGGTTGCCATCGGTCGTGTGCATCAACCTTTTCAGATCATTAAAAGTTAACGACTCGTTCGCTGCCAGTGCGCTGATGATTCCCAGCCGCATTCGTTCGTGAATCAGCCGGTCAAGCGAATGTGCCGGATGTTTGGCTGTCTTCGCCGCGCGCGCCTCCGTCAGCGAGCCTGTCTCACGTTTTTTCGGAGTTGTCTGCTTTAGTGCGTGCTTAGCCACCGTATCTCCTCGCGATGATAATTCCAAAAATAATATGCAATAGCCCGAATCCGGCGCCCATGGACCAATCTGCGAGGCCGGGCAAAAACAGCGTCGCCGCTCCCAGTGCCATAAAGATGATCCCCATTATCGGAACCACGCTGACGGAAAACATTCCACCGGTAATCACTCCAGTTCCATACAGCAATAACCAAAGGCCGGGTATGACATTCGTCAATCCAGAGCGGTAAAGAACGAGTGTCAGTATTGCGCCGGCCAGAAACGGCGGCGACAAGCTAAACGCTACCTTACGACCCGGCCCGTACAGCAAAGGCGTTTTCGTTTTGCGGGCTTTACGGTCGATGGACCATCCGGCCAGCAGCAGCGCCACGACCGATTCAGCGAGCCATATGCCAAGCCAACTCTTAAAAGTCTTTTGTTGTCCGGCGAGCACTGCAGCGGCGAGAGCGGTCGCACCAATGGCCATCAAGCCCCAACCGGAAATCGCGGTGAACGCGGTGGCGCGTTCCATCGTTTCGCGGATGTACTGAAGATTATCCATCGCGCGCGCATGCAGCGCGGGCGGTTCATCCGTTTCATTCCTTGCCAGGTGGATCAAACCCATGGCCGAGATACTACGGTCGGTTTCTAAATGTTGTCAAGTACTTTATGGCGCAGAGCAGCAATCGGCGTGATCGCGTTATGTGGGGCGTTTCAAGCTTTTTTCGATTAGACGGTAACTTCGCGCTGCAGCGACGAAGCGCGGCGCCAGCGAAGCACTAACAGGATCAGTGCGCCAATTCCAACTACGATGCTGATCAATTGCGAAGTCGAAAGTCCGGTTAGAGTGGTGAGACCAAAAACGTCGCCGCGGGGATCGTCGCGCACAAACTCTATCAGGAAGCGAATGACTGAATAAAGCAATGCGTACAAAAGAATCACCTGGCCATCGAAACGTTTGTTCCGGTGCAACCAAAGCAGAAACAAAAACACCAGCGCCATGGAGAACGATTCGTAAAGCTGTGTCGGATGTAACGGGACATCGATGGGCACGCCGGTAATTTCGTGGCCCAGCTCGGTAAACTTTACGCCCCATGGCAATGTTGTCGGTTTACCCCAGCAGCATCCAGCCGAGAAACAACCCAGGCGACCAAAAAAATTGCCAACAGCGATTCCCGGAGCGCAGGCATCGGCCGTTTTCCACCATGGCAATTTATAACGACGCATCAAAAAATAACCGGTGAGAATTGCGCCGATCAAACCGCCGTAAAACACTCCACCCGACCGCAGAAAATCTAACGAGATCAGTTGCCATGGATGATCGCGGTACTCAGGTTCGGTGAAGAACATGAGAATCTTTGACCCGA
>DATENN010000327.1:0-11348 GCA_035275045.1 Pyrinomonadaceae bacterium | reverse complement strand
TGCCAATCGCGCGCATCACGCGGACATTGGCGGCGGCACGCCCGGATCGATGGGCCTAGCAACCGATATTTACGGCGAGGGTTTATCCATACCACCGGTGCGAATCGTTAGGCGCGGTGTGGTTGATGAAGACGTTATGCGGCTGATTCTGGCTAACGTTCGCAGCCAACACGAGCGGCGGGGTGATTTTCAGGCGCAGATTGGTGCGCTGCAGACCGGTGCGACGCGCTTGTTGGAAATTATCGAGCGGCGGGGCGAACGCGAAGCGGCGGGGTACGCTAATCATTTGATCGATTATTCAGCGCGCTTGATGCGACACACGATCGCCGAGATACCAGACGGCGTTTATGAAGCGATAGATTTCCTTGACGACGATGGCCTTTCGGATGTTCCGGTCAGAATTAAAGTGCGCATCAGTATCAACGGATCCAGCGCCCGGGTCGATTTCAATGGCAGCGCCGCGCAGGTTGCTGGTCCAATCAACGCCGTCGAAGCAATCACGGTTTCGGCCGTCTCGTATGCCTTTCGGTGTTTGCTTGGCTCAGATGTGCCCGCGAGCGCCGGCTTGATGCAACCGATTGAAGTTATCGCGCCGCTGGGGACTGTAGTGAACGCTCGTCATCCAGCGTCGGTCGCGGGCGGAAACGTCGAGACCTCGCAGCGCATCGTCGATGTAGTGTTCAAAGCATTGGCCCAGGCGCTACCGGAAAAGATTCCTGCCGCCAGTCAGGGAACGATGAACAACCTGACAATCGGTGGCATCGATCCGCGCAGTGGCAGCGATTTTTCTTACTATGAAACCGTCGCCGGAGGCATGGGCGCACGGCCGCAGCAGGACGGCATGAGCGCGGTCCACACGCACATGACGAACAGCCTCAACACGCCGGCGGAAGCGCTTGAATATGCTTATCCGCTGCGTGTTTGGGAATATCGCATTCGAAAATCGTCGGGCGGCAGCGGCAGGCACAAAGGCGGTGATGGTGTGATCCGCGAAATCGAAACTTTGGCCCCGGCGCATATGTCACTGCTTTCTGATCGAAGAAAGAATGCACCCTATGGACTGCAAGAGGGAGAAGAGGGAAAGCCCGGCCGCGCTGCGATCATTAGCAACGGGAAATCAATTGAGATCAGTTCGAAAGGTAGTTGGGAATTAAAAGCGGGCGATCGCGTCCGGATTGAGACGCCCGGCGGCGGAGGCTTTGGAAAAGACCAGCACTAGGCGCCGACAGTCATTTTGCATAACTCATTTGACGGTTCTCATTTGTTATTCGGAATTAACGTTGGCGCCGATGCGTGCGCTGTGGCTAATCGCCGAATTGCTGGTTTAGCAGTCCTATCAATGACAAATGAGAAACGTCAAATGAGCTCTGAGAAATAAGTTTTAGTTCGTCAAAGCGAAGACTACGTGGTCAGCCGTCGATAGATTCCCGGCATTCTTTCCGGCAGCGTTAGCACGTCGTCGATGATCGTGTAACCAATCTCGCCGTAGAGATCCCGCAGCTCGGCTTCAGATTCGCGATCGATGGTAATGCAAAACGGCGTGATGCCCTGAATCTTTGCCTGGCGCAGCGCTTCGCGCGTATCTTCGCGCGCATAGCGGGCATCACCGTAATCGTGATCGTAGGGACGCCCGTCTGACAGAACTATTAACAGCCGGGTGCGCGCATTTTGTTTGGACAGTTTCGCCGTCGCGTGCCTGATCGCGGCGCCCAGCCTGGTGTTGTTCTGAAAGGTTATGCCGCCAATCTTTTGTTTCACTTCATCGGAATAGTGTTCCGCAAAATCCTTGACCACATAAAACTTCACGTTGCGCCGGCCTTCTGAGGTGAATCCGTTAATTGAATAGGAATCACCTACGGCTTCCAGCGCTTCGCTCATTAACACCAATCCCTCTTTTTCAATTTCGATTATGCGCCGGCCGGGTTTTGTGTACGGCTGCAACGGATGCCTGCCGATTGTTCGGGCGGTTGATGACGACTGATCCAAGAGAAAAGAAACCGCCACGTCCCGCTGGCGACGCAACCGTTTCGTATACAGCCTTTCTGATTGCTGGCCGTCCGCTTTACGATCGACGACGTAATCAATTACCGCGTTCAGATCATAATCTTCGCCATCCAATTCGTTGTTCACCTTTGAAAGCTCCTCGGGCTTCATGAGCTGAAACTGGTGACGAATGGAAGAGATGACACCACGATGACGCTCGCGTGTCTGTTCAACGAATGCGGCATCGCCTCGCTTCACTTTCTTTTCGATCACGCGACACCAACCCAGCCGGTGGTCTGTAAGTTCACGGTCCCACTCGTCATAGTTGAAGGCGACCTCGCCCGGCTCGATCGCTTGTTCCGGGAACTCACCTTCGCTCCAGCTTTCGGCGCCGGCCAGCTCATCGGGCTCGCCCGCGTTATCCGGATCGTTCCAGGCCGTGAATAACTCGCGCGCGTCGCGCCGCTGCGGCTCGCGGCGCGCCGGCGTTGGCTGGAGGTTTTCGGAGGCAATCTGCGGCTCGTCGTCAGAAAGGTCTTCTTCTTTCTGAATCTCCTGCGCCGAATCGACGTCGGCAGTTGCTGATTGGAACAGGGCGTAAACGCGCGAGGTGGCGAGCAACGAGTCGGCAACTGTCGCCGTTGATGCCGACAAATATTGCTGCACAACTGTTTCGAGTTCAGAAACAATTTGCCCGTAATATTGGCGCGCTTCGTCGTTTGCCCCGCCGAGCAATATCACCTGGAACAACAATTCGAACGGTAATAGCGCGGCTGGCAGTTCAAGCACGGAAGGACGCCTGCGACGCAGAAAATCGCGAATAAGATCGAGGTCACGACGCAGACCGCGATACCTGTTTCGCAAGCGCTGATCGATACGGCCATTTTCCAGGGTGCTAAAAATTCGGCGCGCCAGCAGCTTGTCGGGAAAGAACTCAAGCACCGATCGAAAATCAACTTCATCGCCTAAAGGCTTTTGTTCATCGCTTTTGTCGGCGCTCGCGCTGATCAAATCATCCGCGACCGAAAATGCATCAAGCGCGGCGCTGTTTTCTTCGGCAAAAGTTTGTTGCACTTCAAGTAATGCCGCGCGCAGCTCCGGCGTGCCTTGTGCATGCGTTCCAAATTCTATTTGTCCCGCCGCATGTGCCGCGAGAACCTTGTAGAGACAGAAATCCAGTTCGTCATCACCAAATTCGGCGACCGTAGCCGGCAGGTGAATGGTGCGGCCGTCGCCAATGCGCGTCTCGGTCGGCACCGCGGCAAGCGAGCTAACCTCAACTTCATTTCCGGTGAGTCCCTCGACGTACAGACGCAAGATGTGAGAAACGGAATCGAGGGACAGTCCGTGACTGCCGCTGCGCAACGTGTCGTAGCTGCCACGTGTTTCCAACGCGAAGTAACTGCGTCGCGCGCGCGCATCTTTGGCCGTCGATGCAATACCGAGCCGTGCCCATTCTTCAAACTGTTCGACCGTAACCGTGCGAAGCGCGAACGGTGCGGACCGATAACAGGCTAATGCTGCCTCGCCATCAATCTCGGCAATGCTCTTCGTAACTTGAATGACGCGTTTGCTGAGGTCGAGAGCGCGTTTTTGATCGACATGCGTAGCGATTTCACGCACAAAGGCGGGACTGCTGCGGACGAAGGCTACCAGGCTGGCATTGCCGTGTTGGGCCACAGTGTTGAGCAACTCGAGCCATTCATCGAATGCGGCCGGTAGCTCCCGCAAAATCTCGCCACCAACGACGAGCAACTGCAAGGCGGCGCCTCCCCCTCGTTCAAGAAAAACTTCCGCCTGGTCCAACAGGCGAATTGCGTCAGATTCGCTTAACTTGTTCAGCGCCGGCGGCACCGCGCGCCAGGCATCGGTTGCGATTCCACCGGCGCGCGAAGCGAATGCTGACGCAAGTGCCAAACCCTTTTGTGTGATACGCGATGAGCCGAATGATTCAAGACTCGAGATTACAGCCTGGGTTTCATCGAGGAAATCGGCGCTGTGGCGCGCAGAGCGCCGCGCGATGTCGGATGCAATTTCCAATACGGAAATTACTGTCGAATCGGGTAACTGTTTAGCGAGCAGCGGAACCTTTTCAAAGCTTTGTACTGCGATTGGAATGGACAGGCCAACTTGCCGCAAACAAAGTTGGAATAGAACAATGCGTGCGTCGCTCGAAATATCGTGCAGCCCCTCGACGCCGGAATTGAAAAAAGTAATTGCGGTTTCGACGTCTGTCATCGCCAGGCGTCGTCCAAACTCGCCCCAGTTCCGCAGGTCCTCGGCGCTGAGCGTTTTTGCTGCTTCAACCGCTGCGCGCAAAAATTCGACACTGGCGCGCATTGAGATTGCGCCGATAGTGGCTGCTGTTTCCAGGATGGCGGTTGTCTGAGGCAGCGGCAGCGTCGCCATTTCCCGAGTCACTTGCAAGAACGACTGGCGATCGGCAGGCGCAATCTTGTCGCTGAATGACGGTTCCGATAGCGGCGGTGGGTTCGCAGACGAGCCCAGCGCGGCGTCCGGCTTTTCTGGATCAGACTTTCCCATGACCCGCTAAATTACAGTGGTGATGATCTCGCGAATACTCCGTTGCAACTCGCGGTCGTCGGTGATGGGAGAGCACATGGCCACATTCGCGGCAGTGACCGGCGGGATGCCAAGTGTGATTAGTTGTGCGGCGTAAATCAGCAAGCGCGTTGAAACGCCTTCCTCCAAACCATGACCGCGCAGGTTACGAACCTTCTGTCCGATCAAGACGAGGTCACGAGCAGTGCCTTCGTCGACGCCGCCTTCACGCGCGACGATTTCCGTTTCCAATTCCGGCGGTGGGTAATCGAAATCGATCGCAACGAAGCGTTGCCGGGTCGACTGTTTTAAGTCCTTAAGAATCGACTGGTATCCCGGGTTATAGGAAACGACAAGCATGAAGTCCGATGGCGCGTCCACAATTGTGCCGCGCTTTTCCACCGGCAAGCGGCGCCGATGATCAGTCAACGGGTGAATGATGACGACGGTGTCCTTGCGCGCTTCGACCACTTCATCGAGGTAACAGATCGCGCCGTTGCGCACTGCCGCGGTCAGTGGTCCATCGTGCCAAACAGTTTCTTCGCCTTCGAGCAGGAAGCGTCCGACAAGATCAGTGGCCGAAAGGTCTTCATGACAGGCAACGGTAATCAAGGGCCGTTCGAGGCGCCACGCCATGTGCTCGACGAACCGCGTTTTACCGCAACCGGTCGGTCCTTTGAGAATTACAGGCAGGCGCGCGCTGTGGGCCGCGGTGAAGAGGTCGATTTCACCGTTCACCGGCAAGTAGTACGGCTCGTCCGTCACTCGGAATTCTTCGATGGCGCGTTCAGGCATGTTCGTAAATCGTAAATCGTGAATCGTAAATAGTGTTTTTGCCCGGTTTTACGAGCGAATGCTACCATGCATAGCTTGTTTGTTGTAACCGCGGTTAGAGTTAGCTTGCAAACTATTTACGATTCACGATTTACGATTTACTAAATGAAGATCGCAGTAGCAATGAGTGGTGGCGTCGATTCGTCGGCCGCCGCAGCTCTATTAAAGGATCAAGGGCACGAGTTGGTGGGTTTCACGATGCAGTTGTGGGACCAGCGGCGCGGCATCAATACGGACGCGAATGGCGAGCCGCTGCCGTCGCGTTGCTGTTCACTGGATGATGTGTACGACGCGCGGCGCGTCGCTGAGGAACTTGGCATCCCGTTCTATGTGCTCAATCTTGAGAAAGATTTCGAGCGCGAGGTGGTCCAACCTTTCGTTTCGAGTTATCTGAACGGTGAGACCCCGATCCCGTGCGTCGCATGCAATAGCCGTCTGAAGTTTGCGTCACTCGATCGCCTGGCCGCCAGTCTGGGCTGCGACAAAGTTGCGACCGGACACTACGCCCGCGTTGAGTACGATGCTGCGAGCAATCGATACCGTCTTTTTCGCGGCCGCAATCGGCAAAAGGACCAATCCTACTTTTTGTGGGAGCTCACTCAGGATCAACTTTCAAGAGCAATGTTTCCGCTTGGCGAAATGTCGAAAGCGGATGTGCGTGACATCGCGCGCGAGCACGGAATGGCTGTAGCTGAAAAAGCGGAGTCGCAGGAAATTTGTTTCGTGCCTGACGGCAACTACGCGGGCTTTATCGATCGCTACCTCGCGGCGACCGAAGCGGAGGACCGCTTGCCAGGCGATGGCGAAATCGTAAACAGCAGCGGCAACGTTATCGGAAAACACAGCGGCATCCATCGCTACACAGTCGGCCAACGTCGCGGCATCGGTATCTCAAACGCAAAGCCGTTGTATGTGATCTCAGTCGATGCTGAAAAAAACCGTGTCGTTGTCGGTCGAGACGATGAACTTGGTGGCGCGAGCTTTGTCGCTGCCGGAGTAAATTGGATCGCGTTTGATACTCCGGCTGAGGAGGTTCGCGCTGACGTGCGCGTGCGCTACCGTCACGCACCGACGCCGGCCACTATTAAGGCTTTGGAAAATAATCGCGCACTCGTTTCTTTTGACACGCCCCAACGGGCCATCACGCCGGGCCAGGCGACGGTGTTTTACCGCGAAGAAGAAGTGGTTGGTGGCGGTTGGATTGTCAGGCCCGCAATAGAAACGAAAGGTTAATGTCCGCACATTGCGCATATTCCACCGATTAAGAGCAAGAAAACCAATCATTATTACGCCGCCGTTCTCTGAATTTATCTGTGTCAGCTGCGAAATCTGCTTATAGATTTCCGATCTCAAACCTTTTGCATCTCAAAAACGTACTAATCGTGCGAAAAATCGCTTAATTCATTCGTTAGGACAAATATATGGCAATGTCTGGATCGCGTAAGACCGCAATAATTATCGCCAGCATCTTGGGCGTGCTGCTTTTAGTCGGGTTGCTTGGCTTGGCAATCGTCTTCAGCGCTTTTCGCCGCAGCGAGCCGCGCATTGAAGACAACAGCGTGCTGGCATTACGCGTGGCTGGTTCACTACCCGACTACGTTCCCGATGATCCGCTGAGAAGATTTTTGGGCAATAATGACCAGTCGCTTTCCAACCTGGATCTCCAATTCAGAAAAGCCAAAGTCGATAAACGCATTCGCGCGATCGTGCTGGACATAAATATGACCGGCATCGGCATGGGCAAAGCGGAAGAGATTCGCGACGCAATCGCCGATTTCCGTTCTTCAGGCAAACCGGTTTATGCCTATCTCGAATATGCGACCGACAAGGAGTACTACATAGCGACGGCGTGCGACAAAATTTATGTGTCGCCTCCGGGCGAGTTGTTCATCAACGGTTTGGCCGCAAACGTGATGTTCTTTCGCGGTTCGCTCGACAAGCTGGGCATCTATCCGGACATGGTCCAGGTAGGGAAATACAAAACTGCGGTCGAGACTTTTACTCGCAAGGACATGTCGGACGCGAATCGCGAGTTCATCAATTCGCTGCTTGACGATCTGTACGGCCGGCTGGTCGACACGATTGCGAAGTCGCGTAATAAATCACCTGACGAAGTGCGGGCATTGATTGACGACGCACCATACAGCGCCGAGAAAGCCAAAGAATTAGGCTTGATTGATGGCGCCGCATACAAAGATGAGATCGAAAAAGAGCTTAAGAAGAGTCTTGGTTATAAAGATTCTGACGACCTCCGGGTAGTGCGTAACGGCGATTACAACGAAATTGATGAAGAATCGTTGGGTTTGGATAAGGGCGAACGCATCGCGGTAATTTACGCATCTGGCGACATCGGCTCAGGCAAATCAAACGATGGCCCAACCGGTGATCAATCGATTGGTTCCGACACCGTTTCACGGGCCATCAACGACGCTCGCGACGACAAGTCGATCAAGGCAATCGTCATCCGAGTGGATAGTCCGGGCGGTTCGGGCCTGGCATCAGACATCATTTGGCACGCGGTCGAGTTGGCAAAGGCGAAGAAGCCGGTCGTGATTTCAATGAGCGACGTGGCGGCTTCCGGTGGTTATTACATCGCCGCGGGCGCCAACAAGATTGTGGCGCAGCCTTCGACCATTACAGGATCTATCGGCGTTTTTGCGGGCAAGCCGGTGCTCAAAGGTTTTTATGATTGGTTAGGAATCTCAAACGAATACGTGTTGCGAGGCAAACAGGCGGGCATGTTTCGCGAGTCGGAACAGTTCACTCCTGAAGAACGGGCAAAGTTTGAAGATCTGATCAAGCGGACTTATTACGAAGATTTCGTTCCCAAGGTGGCGCGGGGTCGTAACAAGAGCGCGGAATACATTGACTCGATTGCACAGGGGCGCGTTTGGACGGGAGCGCAGGGACGCGAACGGGGACTAGTTGATGAGTTCGGTGGTTTGGACCACGCCGTAGAGGTCGCCAAGCAGTTGGCAAACATTCCGAAAGACAAAGGCGTGCATCGCGTTATTCTGCCTTACCGGCCGACATTGTTTCAGCAAATTTTCAACACCGGCGGCGACAATGAAACCGAGACGCGCATTAAACAGAAGCAAGCGGTGATGGCTGCCCTGCCCGATGACGCGCGTCGCGCGTTACGTCTGATGGAACTAATGAACAACGTGAAGAGCGGCGATCCGATGCTTTTGATGCCGTTCGATTTGGAGATCAAATAAGTACAGAACCGCTCGCCGTAGCGAGCGGATACCGAGCGTCAACAGCAATGCGGGGTCATTTATCACCATCATTTGACAGTTCTCATTGGTCATTCGCGGTTAGCTAACGCCGGCATCCCGCTACCGCAAGCGTTCTGTATTGGATGAGAAATGAGAACCGTCAGATGATGAATAACAAATATCTCATCCTGCGCTGTCGATCTTCTCGACTCCGCCCATGTACGGCCGTAGCGCCTCCGGAACTACAATCGATCCATCTGCCTGCTGATAACTCTCCAATACCGCGATCCAGGTCCGGCCCACCGCCAGTCCCGAGCCGTTCAAGGTATGAACGAACTCCGGTTTAGCTCCGCCACTGCGACGAAAGCGGATCTGCGCGCGTCGCGCCTGGAAAGCTTCATAGTTTGAGCACGACGAAATCTCGCGGAAGGTGTTCTGCGACGGCAGCCACACTTCGATGTCGTAAGTCTTTGCGGAACCAAACCCCAGATCAGCAGTCGACAACGCCACCACGCGATAGTGAATTTCCAGCCGCTGTAAAATGTCTTCGGCGTCGCGCGTCAACGCTTCTAATTCGTCGTACGAATTCTCAGGCAGCGCGTACTTCACCAGTTCCACTTTTTCAAACTGGTGCTGCCGGATCACGCCGCGCGTGTCTTTACCATAGCTGCCGGCTTCAGAACGAAAACACGGCGTGTACGCCGCCCACTTCATCGGCAGCTGAGCCGCGTCCAAAATTTCTTCACGATGATAATTGGTTACGGGCACCTCCGCCGTCGGCACCAGGTAAAGTTCGCGCTCATCGTTGAGCTTGAACAGATCTTCGGCAAACTTTGGCAACTGCGCAGTGCCAAAAAGAGATTTTTCGTTGACGATGAACGGCGGCAACGTCTCGGCATAGCCATGTTCGCGCGTTTGCACGTCGAGCATGAAGTTGATCAAAGCCCGTTCAAGCCGCGCCCCCGCGCCGTTAAGAATTGCAAAACGCGAAGCAGATATTTTTGCCGCCCGATCAAGATCCAAAATGCCGAGCGCGGTTCCGAGATCGACGTGGTCCTTCGGCTCAAAATCAAATTCAGGCCGAGTTCCCCAGCGGCGCATTTCAGCGTTGTCACTTTCATCCTTGCCGACCGGCACGCTTTCATGCGGAATATTTGGCAGCGACGCCAGCATAGTGCTCATGCGTGTTTCGGCCTCATCTCGTCGCTGATCGAGCTGAGCGATTCGTTCTTTTAGCTCGCCAACTTGCTTTCGGCGCGCGTCAGCTGCTGCGGTGTTGCCTGACTTCATCAGGCCGCCGATTTCGCGGCTTGCTGCATTGCGTTCGGCATTGAGTTGATCAGATTCCGCAATCACGCGACGCCGTTCTGCGTCGCTGGCTGCAAAATCATCGAGACTTTCAGGCGAAACATTGCGCGTCGCAAGCGCTTTGCGCACTTGCTCCAGATTTTCGCGCACATAATTGAGATCCAGCATGTCGTTCGTTTTCGTTCTAAACAGTTATTAACCAGCAGTTACTTTGCCGGCAAAAATTCGGTTAGCTTCTTCAAGCGTTTCTTTCGAACCTACGTCGTACCAAATACCGGGAACCCGCCAAACGTAGAAATCAAGTTTCGGATACATCCATTGGACCAGCAGACCGGGCTGGTCCGGGTGATTACCTTCGTTAATGTACTGCCGGATGAGCGGCAAAACTTTTTTCGGGTAATAGTACAACGCTATTCCGGTCAACGTGCTTTTTGGATGTGCCGGTTTCTCGTGGAAGAATGTTATACGACCTGCTTCGTCGATTTCGATCGCATTGTACTTTTTGATTTCCTCCAGATCGCCGACATCATAAACGCCCAGTACCGGCGCATCGTGCGACTTGCAGAATTCGCCGAAGCCTTCGAGCGTTTGATTGAACAGGTTGTCTCCGGCCACCACCACGATGTCATCATCGAGTCGACCCTCGTTCAACACCAGGTTCATGTCACCGATCGCGCCGAGCTTGTTCGAATCATCCGTTGATTGATCGTTAACGATCGTGATTGGAGCGCCGCTGGCTTTGTCGCGGTAAATGTTCGCCCATTGCTGAAATTGATCCGCGAACTTTGCATTAGTGACCACGAAGATATGATCGATTTCCTTTAGCGAAGCCAGGCTGGACAGCACATGTTCGAGCATCGGCTTGCCCGCGACATTCAGCAGCGGCTTTGGGCGATGCAAAGTTAATGGATAAAGGCGCGTAGCATAGCCCGCCGCCAGAATAATCAGTTTCAAAATACTTTCCCTTGTTCACTAACCTTGGATTTGGATTGCGGCTGAATCTTTACAGGAAAAACATGCGTCGAGCAAACCTGCTGCAGGGAAGCTTCGCCTCCGATCCAAGCTCTGCTATATTCCGCTGGATTCAGACTGAAAATAGTTGCGAGAGGTATTGACGTTTGAGTAACGAAAATATTTTTGCCGGGCGCGCTGCGATTGTCACCGGCGCAACGCGCGGGATCGGGCGCGCGATTGCGCTTGAGCTTGCGCGCCGCGGCGCTGATATTGCTTTTAACTATGCAAAGAGTGCCGACGCCGCGAATTCATTAACCGCCGAGCTTGAGGCAACCGGCATCCGGTCGCTTCCAATGCAATGCGACGTTGCGAATACCGAAGCCGCGGCGGAAATGGTCAAGCAGGTGAAAGATACTTTTGGCCGCATCGATTTCCTGGTCAACAACGCCGGCATCACTCGCGACAATTTGATTTTGCGTATGAAAGAAT
>DATENN010000326.1:0-6779 GCA_035275045.1 Pyrinomonadaceae bacterium | reverse complement strand
TTTCTGCAATCTTGCGCACTGTTTCGAGCGTAACATTTCCCGATGCTTCAGTTTTGGCGCGGCCGCCAATCATTTTTACTGCTTCACTCATCATCTCCACGGACATATTGTCCAGTAAGATGCGCTCAACGCCTAATGCGAGGGCTTCTTGTACGTCCGCCATGTCTGCCGCCTCTACTTCTATTTCTAATTCGGAGTTGGCTGCACGCGCGCGGCGGACGGCTTCCGGTAATGAACCAGCGGCTGCAATGTGATTGTCTTTAATGAGCATCATATCAAACAGCCCGACTCGATGGTTGCAGCCGCCACCGCGTAAGACCGCCAATTTGTCTAACGTGCGTAAACCAGGAGCTGTTTTGCGAGTATCAAGAATCTTCGCGCCTGTCCCGGCCACGGCATCGACGAACTGGCGCGTGAGCGTCGCTATGCCCGACATTCGCCCAAGAAAGTTCAGCGCGGTACGTTCAGCGGTCAATAATGAACGTGCGGATCCTGATAACTGGGCCACCACCGCACCGTTGTCTACGCGCGCTCCTTCTTCGGCATCCGGCCGAAACGTGATGCGATTGTCCAATACCGCAAAGACTCGCGCAGCGACATCCAAACCGGCAATGGTTCCAGTTTGTTTCGCAATTATCCGGCAATTTATCGAGAGCGAGGTGGGAATGATCGCTTCGGTGGTGGCGTCGCCGGATCCGAGATCTTCTGCGACGGCGCGATCGATGCAAGCGTCAATGTCGCGTAGCGCAGCCTCGGAAATCTCGAAAGAAGTTTTCATGCTCAAGTATTGAGATGATACTGGCTGGACCACTCCCTTCAAAATGGAGCGCGCCTGTTTTTGCGCTGTGGCCGCATAACTGGTAAGAATACCGCCGCCGTAATTTGCCCCTGGAGTAATCGCTTGACTGAACTAATTTGGAGTGTGCTTGGCCTGGGCTTCATCCTTGGCTTAAAGCATGCGCTGGATCCCGATCACATCGTGGCGGTGTCGACGATTGTCTGCGAATCATCGAGTGTAAGACGTTCCTCAATCATAGGCACGATGTGGGGACTCGGGCATACCGCTTCGCTTGGTGCGCTAGGATTTGCTGTCATTGGTTTTAAGCTGCGGATCACGGACGCCTGGGCGAGCAGAGCCGAACTGCTGGTCGCTTTCATGTTGATTTTGCTTGGTCTCAGAACTGTGTTGTCGTGTGTGCGCGAGTGGAAATTTCACGTTCACGTACATGAACACGGCGGTCGGCGACATCGTCACTTGCACGTGCATCGGCATGGGGAAGAGAAGCGGCACGATCACGGCCACTCGCTGCGGGCGGGACTACGGCCGTTCCTGATTGGACTAGTACATGGGATGGCGGGGAGCGCGGCCTTGACGATTCTGGTCCTAAGTACGATTCCTTCGGCGAAACTCGGTTTGATTTACATCTTCGTTTTTGGAATGGGCTCACTTCTCGGGATGCTCCTGACCAGCACGCTGTTAAGCCTGCCATTCGTCTTTTCACGCGAACGTTTCAACCTGGTCAATCGTGCAGTTCAGTTCGCCCTCGGGATAGCCAGCGTGGGTTTTGGCCTATTCCTCGCCTATTTTCACGGAATCCGTCCGCCGTCCAGCTAGACGAGTCCCCCCAGTGGACTTACAGACCCGGCATTTCCCGCCAAAGATTGATGACTTCGGCCGAAACGACTGATTTGTTGTAGCGGGTTTAACAAGGTTTTTGCTAATATGTCCGAGCCTGTTCAGGCTGTCCGTTCCCAGTTCCCTTCGAAATCATGTCAAAGCGTCGCTCTCTTACCCTGGTAAAAAACTCGGCTGAAGACCCTTCGCCTGAAGCGTCCGCGTTCGTAGAGAACCGTCAAACCGAGTCACTGCTCGATAGCGCCTTTAGTGCGCTGCCGGATGGTGTGTTTCTGTTTGGCGCTGATCGCCGGTTATTGAGAGCAAACCAACTCGCTTCTCGTTTACAGCGCGAACCTCTTGAAGCCGGCCGACGCTGTTGTGAGATGTTCTGGCGCGTCGAAGGCGCGGATGCTTGTGTTGTGGATCGTGCCATCGACAGCGGCGAAAAAGTTGAAGTCGAGATTCAATCGGGTCCGGATCAGAACGACGCCATCGCAATTATCGTTGAGCCGTTGAGCGATGGCGCGAACGGTGAACGGCGTGCGGTTGTAATTGCGCGCGACATTTCTGCCCTGCGGCGAGCGGAAGCGGAGGCGCTTGCCCACAAATCTTTTATTGCGAGTATCGCTGACCGCACTCCGGATGAAATCTACGCGCTAAACAAAGCCGGACAGATCACCTGGATGAATGAACGAGCGGAGGCGCTGAATCCGGCAACTGTCAACGGCCGCTTGTTCCTGGATTTGCTCGCGCCTGAATCGCGTGCAACGGCCGATGAGAACCTTCATCAAACTTTCGCTGGAAATGACACCGAGTGTGAAGTTCGTGTTCCTCAATTCGAAGGTAACGCGCGATATGCTGAAGCGCATACATCGCCACTATGGAAAGACGGTGAAATCGATGGCGCGCTGGTTTTCTTACGAGATATCACCGAGCGAAAGCGCGAACATGAATTGATGGCCCAGTCAGATAAACTGCGGGCGGTTGGCGAGTTGGCAGCGGGCGTGGCCCATAATCTTAATAACTCGTTGACGGTGATACAGGGACGCGCGCAGTTGTTGTTGCGTAATGCGACTGATGAGTCGTCGGCAAAAAGTTTGGAAGTCATCACCAATGCAGTTGAAGACGGGACCAAAACACTGCGACGCATTCTCGAGTTTGCACGGCGTGACACTGCCAACGAGTTCGCTCCGGTTGAGTTGGGTTACCTGATTAATTCGAGCGTCGACATCGCGCGCCCCAAATGGCAAAGTAAATCGCGCAAGGGCACGATTGACCTGATCATTGAATGTCATAATCCCGTGTATGTCATGGGTGAACAGGCGGAGTTGCGCGAGGTGGTACTTAATCTATTGTTCAATGCGGTGGATGCTATGCCTGAAGGCGGCACCATGGAAATCGGCGCGCGCAGTGAAATCGAGTATGGAACGTTCTGGGTTGCGGACACCGGTTGCGGCATGTCTGCGGAGACCGCCTCTCGTATTTTTGAACCCTTCTTTACGACTAAAGGTAAGCTCGGCAGCGGACTCGGTCTGTCGGCGTCGCACGGCATTATCACTCGGCATCACGGCGAGATTTTTGTAGTCAGCGAACCTGGCGAAGGTACCCGCTTCGAAGTTCGCTTGCCGATCTGTGATAAGCACGATCGCTTTATCAGGCGTAGCGAAGCCCCCAGTGAAGAACTTCAGACTGTCTAATCTATTCCCTCAAAATCTTAGCTCCGTTCGAAGATCAGCCAGCGCGGTCGCGAAACATACAGCACAGACCGCGCTGTTTTTGTGTCTTTACAACGGTTTTGTCTTGAAAACGGCAGGAACGCGCATTGCACCGGACCCGGTGTCGGCAACATTGTGCGAAAGGAGATTGCGCATGGGTTTACCTAATCGAGACGAAGTCAAAGGAAAATTTGATCAGGTTAAAGGCGAGGCAAAAGAAACAGTAGGCCGCGCAGTTGACGACCGCGGACTGGAAGATGAAGGTCGCGGCGATCAGGCAGGCGGTAAGCTTCGCGAAGGATTCGGAACGGCGCGCCGGAAAGTTGGAGAAGCGATCGAGGACATCGGCGAGTCAGTTCGTAAATAGTTTCACCTCAGCATACTAAAAAGGCTTACGACGCAGGGAACGTCGTAAGCCTTCTTTTTTGTCTGGCTTACTACTCAGTGCGAACGTGTTCGCCGCCGATCGCTTCCATTAGTTCTTCCAGCTTATCGATCTCTTCATCTTCGCGCGCTTCGACGCCGATTAAGATACCGCCGCCGCGCAGACCGGCCTCGTAGACTTTAGCGCGATATTCGGGAATGCCGGCTCCTATCAAAGCTCCGATTACGCCACCGGTAGCGCCACCTGCGCCGGCGCCTGCTAACGCGGCTGCAATTGGTCCTGCGATTACCAGATTAATTCCGGGTAATAAGATCGTGCTGCCTACAGCCACGATCGCCGCGAGCACCGCGCCGACCACACCACCGACCGCGCCGCCGATGCCGGCGCCATCTGCGGCATGCGTTCGGGTCTGTAGCGCGAATTCCTTACTCTGGGTGGAATCCGACATCATTACGCTAATGTCGTCGCGGGTGTAACCTCGCTTCATGATTGCGTCGACCGCTGCTTCCGCTGCCAACCGGTTCTTAAATAAACCGGTTACTAGTTTCGATTTTGCCATCACTTCCTCCTTCGATTTTTGCAACGCCCTAACTGGTTCCTGCAAAGGGAGAGAATTTGAATGGCAACGAGTGTGCCGGGTTTTCCGGTCGACTTTGCTGGCCTTTGCAAGGAACGAGAATGGCGTCCAAGACGGTAAACAAACACGAGCTTTACCATCTGTTTCGCTTCGGTACGCGAACGTTGCAAACACTCAATCAACGAATACGCGACTTTCGCTATGGCTGTTGCCGTCGTTCTTGTGTAAATTCGCAGCGCTAATCAACTGGTCGTCAACCGTAATCATTTGCGCATCCTGCAAATCAGTTCAGCCCAGACCCTCGGCGGCGGTGAGCGTCACCTCGTCGATCTCACGCATGGTCTGATTACAAAAGGTCACGAAGTATTCGTCGCTCTGCGGCCGCAATCGGCTCTACTTAACGAATTCAAAGATTTGCCGCAGCATAAAATTCAAACACTAAATTTAAGAAATGCAGTTGACGTTAACAGCGCGATCGCCCTTGCGCGCTTGGTTAAAGACAAGCAAATCGAGATTGTGCATGCGCACATGGGTCGTGACTACCCGTTAGCAGCCTATGCCGTAAGCCGAAACGCATCTGCCAGGTTGGTGTTGACTCGCCATGTGTTGTTTCGCCTGAGCCGGCTGCATCGCATCACTTTTGCCAAGGCCGCGTGCGTCATTGCAGTTTCGCAGGCGGTTGCCGCGCAGTTACGTGGCGAGCGAATAACAGCGCCGGAAAAAATCCGGGTTGTATTAAACGGCATCGATGTAAAAAAGTTTATCGAGGCGCGAGACCGCGGCGACCGCGAACAATTTCTAAATAGTTTGGATCTGCCGCAGCAGTGCACTTTGATCGGCACCGTTGGGGAATTAACACCCCTGAAAGGTCACGAAGAGTTTTTGCATGCAGCGGCGGCGATTTCAAAAACCCATCCGAACTGTTACTTCGTTCTTGCCGGCATAGACCATTCAGCGGACGGCAGAAATGAACGGCAAATAGAATGGCTGATCGATCAGTTAAACCTGCGCGAGCGAGTGCGTCGCGTCCGGTGGCTCGAGAACCTGGCGCAACTGCATTCGGCGCTGGATGTATTTGTTTCAGCTTCGCGTTCGGAATCGTTTGGACTCGCGATTGTTGAGGCGATGGCCAGCAAAACAGCAGTCGTGGCAACAGCGACACTCGGGGCTTGCGAAACTGTACGACCGGGTGAAACCGGATTACTAACTACAATTGGCGACGCGCAGGAACTCGCTGGCGCGATCGCGAGATTGTTGGATGATCAGCCAATGCGAATGAGGCTGGCCGCCGCGGCCCAGGCTGAGGCGAGCGAGAAATTTGATGTCAGGCGAATGGTCACAGAGACGGAAGAGATCTATCGGAGCATCGCCCAACGAGCTAATTAGAGCGCATCGATCTTCGCTGCAAGGATAAAGTCGCTTTCAGTTAATCCATCGATCTTGTGCGTCCAAATACTGACGTCCGCGCGACCCCAACCGAAACAAATGTCCGGATGGTGCCATTGTTCTTCCGCCAGCCTGCCTACGCGATTCACAAACGCCAGCGTCTGTTCAAAATCGTCGAACTTGAACACTTTACGTAGATGATGTTCGTCAACAATTTCCCAGCTACTGATCTCGGTTTGTAGTTTCGTAAGTTGTTCGCCCTTCAGGGGCGGCACGCCTCCGCGGCACGGAACGCAGTCTCTACTCGCAAGGTCGCCCATCAGTTTCTCCTTAATGAAAGTGGATCATTCTACCTCTGCTGCTGAATCCAACGCATCATGCGCACGGGTTTCAGTTCGCGGCTTGCTAATAGCCCAGCCCAGCGGATAGTCTTAAGGCCAAGCCTTTAGACTTAAAGAAAAAAATTTTTCATGCTGCGAGTTCGCCATTTCGAACTCGTTGCGCGGGAGGTTCCTTGGCCACCATTCGTTCTTTTCGGGCGCTGCGTCCACCGCCGAATCGCGTGAAAGAAGTGGCAAGCGTTCCGTACGACGTGGTCAACACGTCAGAGGCGCGAGCGCTTGCACAAAATAACCCGCTGAGCTTCCTGCACGTGTCGCGTCCGGAAATCGATTTACCCGAAGGCACCGATCCATATTCCGATCAGGTATATCGCAAGGCGGTCGATAACTACGAACTGCTGACCAAAGAATGTCCACTGGAAATGGAAGATGCGCCGAGCATTTATCTATATCGGCAAATCATGGGCGAGCATGAACAGATCGGAGTCGTTGCCTGCTGTTCAATCGACGAATACGATCAGGATATCATCCGCAAGCACGAACGAACGCGCCGCGACAAGGAAGATGATCGCACGCGTCACATGATGGTTTTGAGCGCGCAAACCGGGCCAGTGTTTTTGACGTACCGCGCCAGCCGGGACATCGATACCATGGTGATGGAAACAACGATGGCCAATGCCATTTTCGATTTCACCGCCGACGATGGCATTGAACATACGGTGTGGCGCGTACCGGATCCGGTTCGCTTTGTGCAGGC
>DATENN010000325.1:0-4644 GCA_035275045.1 Pyrinomonadaceae bacterium | reverse complement strand
TCGATGCTCTAAAGGGTGAACACATCAACGTTCAGGAGATGGAGAACATCGTTTTCGACGGCGCCGAGGCCGCGGTCGCGCGCATTAACCTCGACAACGCACCGGCGCGTGAAACGCTGCAACGCCTGCGGCAGGATAACCGCGACATCATCGAGCTTGATTTGCTTCAGTTAAATCCGTAATGAATGCAAGTTTGATAACAGGCGCTTCAAGCGGCATTGGCGAAGTCTTTGCCAGACGCCTGGCAGCGCGTGGTCGCAATGTTCTGTTGGTGGCGCGGTCCGAAGAAAAGCTGATTACGCTGTGTAATGAGCTTGGTCGTTCAAACAGCGTTCGCGCGCAGCATGTCGCCGTGGACCTGAGCCTGTCCGATTCGCCAGCGCGTTTGGTTGAAGAAGCAGAGAAACGTGGCTTGACCGTCGATCTATTGGTTAACAATGCGGGGTTTGGATCTTTTGGAGACTTTGCCAAGTCTGATCTGCCGCGCGAACTAAATATGATCGATCTGAACGTTAAGGCCCTCGTCGAGTTGACGTACCGTTTCCTAAAACCGATGCGCGAACGGCGACAAGGCGCGATCATCAATGTCGCGTCGACCGCAGCGTTTCAAGCGGTACCGTTCATGGCGACGTATGCGGCAACCAAGGCGTTCGTGCTTTCCTTTTCTGAAGCACTTTGGGAAGAGAATCGACCGTTCGGGATCAAGGTGATGGCCTTGTGTCCCGGTGTCACCGACACCAATTTCTTTGAAGCCGCGCGGGGTGAAAAGCCACCGGCGCGAACATCGCAATCTCCGGAAGAAGTCGTGGAAACTGCATTGCGCGGATTGGCGCGCGGGCGAAGTCATATCATTTCGGGCTGGGCCAACCGGGCGATGATGGAGGCGGAACGCTTGGCGCCGCGCGCGATTGTTACGCGAATGGCGGGCCGAATGATGCGCGGCCGGTACGACGAATGAATCGCGCCTTCCGGATCAATAAATTGTCACGCGGAGACCTTTAAATGGACGAACGAATATTTAACTTCAGCGCCGGACCAGCCGTTCTGCCTGTTCCCGTGCTTGAACAAGCACAAAGAGACCTGATCAGCTTGCCCGGCGTCGGTATGTCCGTGATGGAGATCAGCCATCGCTCGAAAACTTTCGATGACATACACAAGAAAGCGGAGGCCGGCATACGCGAATTGCTTGGCGTGCCCGCGAATTACCACGTACTGTTTTTGCAGGGCGGCGCCAGTCTTCAATTTTCGATGGTGCCGATGAATTTTTTGCCGGCGGGCGGCAGTGCGGACTACGTGCTGACCGGCAGTTGGGGCAAGAAGGCTTTGAAAGAAGCAAAGCGCTGCGGCAACGTCAATGTTGCCGTAACGATGGCGGACGGCGGTTTTACTCGAGTTCCCGCTGCCGATGAAATGAAATTGGATTCGAACGCCGCTTACGTTCACATAACTACTAACGAAACTATTGAAGGCGTTGAGTGGAAGCAGGAGCCGGAAGTTGGAGACGTTCCGCTAGTTGCCGATGCCTCGTCAGACATTCTTTCGCATCCCCTGCCGGTAGAAAAATACGGAGTCATCTACGCAGGCGCGCAGAAGAATATGGGGCCAAGCGGCGTGACGCTGGTCATCGTGCGCGACGATCTATTGCAGAAGATTCCCGATGGACTGCATACGATGCTGGACTATCGCACCCATGTCCAAAATAACTCGCTTTACAACACGCCGAATACGTGGGGTATTTACATCATCAGTCTCATTTGCGACTGGCTGCGCGAAAAAGGCGGGTTGGAAGGCATGCATCGCGAGAATGAGGCAAAAGCCCGGCTCATATACGACACGATCGATGCTACCGATTTTTATCGCGGGCACGCCGATCACGATTCGCGTTCGATCATGAACGTGACTTTTCGCCTGCCTAACGAAGAACTCGAAAAGAAGTTCATCGCCGAAGCGACTGCACAAGGTTTGGACGGCTTGAAAGGGCATCGCTCTGTGGGCGGCATCCGCGCGTCAATATACAACGCTTTCCCACTCGCCGGCGTTGAAGCGCTGGTCGCGTTCATGAAAGAATTTGAAAAGAACAACGGCCGCGATCATTAATCGCATGACGGCCGAAGAACATGCCCCGCCGACGGACGATACACCTGCAACGGAAGGCGATCTCATCTCATTTTCAGGAAGCGACGCGAACGGGCTGCGGCTGGACGCTTTTCTGGCCGCGAATATTGACGGTTGGAGTCGAGTTCGTCTGCAGCGACTAATTGAAGATGAAGACGTTTTAGTAAATGGAAAGCCCGCAAAACCCTCGTACAAGATTCGGCCCACAGACGAAATCGAGGTTGAACTGATCGCGCCCACTGCGTCGGATTTCACACCCGAAGACATTCCGCTGGACATAATTTTTGAGGACGAGGCATTGATTGTAGTCAACAAGCCCGCGGGGCTGGTGGTCCATCCGGCGCCCGGGAATTATTCGGGAACACTTGCCAATGCGCTGGCCCATCACTTTAAGAATCTGTCGAAAACCGCGGGCGAGATTCGGCCGGGGATTGTGCACCGGCTGGACAAAGACACTTCGGGACTGCTCGTGATTGCGAAGACCGAGTTGGCCCACGAAAAACTTGCAGATCAATTTCGAACTCGCGAAGCTTTTAAGCAGTACGCTGCCCTGGTCCACGGCGTGGTGCAGGCTGATTCAGGAAAGATCGACCAGCCGCTCGCGCGCGATCCGCGAGCGCGAACGCGCATGAGCGTGCGCGCAGGCGGCCGCGGAGCTTTGTCGCTCTTCAAAGTGCGGCGGCGCTACCAGTCGTTTACGCTATTGGACGTGGAATTGAAAACGGGACGCACGCACCAGATTCGTGTTCATCTGGCGTGGCTGAAACATCCCGTCGTCGGCGACGAAACCTATGGCGGTGGTCGCGACAAAACTGTACGCGACGTGCGGCTCCGCGCGGCGATACGCAAACTGGGAAGACATTTTCTGCATGCCGAGCGACTTGGTTTTCAACATCCGATCACGGGAGCTTGGCTACAATTTGTTGCGCCCCTACCAGCGGAACTAGCAGGGTTTTTGGTGGAACTTGAAGAGACCAGCGCAACTGCGTAGGCAGCCGCAGTCGCCGCGGTTTGAGTTTATTGAGAGAGTGCTGTTTGATTACTGCGTCGATAAAGGCGGAAGGAATGCGAAAAAGTCGATTAATCTGCGGCGATTTAGGCTGCGGTTGAGGGCAACTGGTATTTCAAGATAGGGCATCAAAGCGCCGTCTCTCCGACCACTCAAAAAACGTGAATCATTCAAAAACTAACGCGACTTTGTTTCGGTTTCCTTTGCTGTTTCTGGCGTTCTTCGGCGTCGTCGGTAGCGCTGCACTTGGACAACAGGCAAAACCCAGCCCGACGCCGCCAAAAGACGATCAGGAACCGATTACTACATTTATCAGGCGCGTGCGTTTGCCTATCACTGTCGTCGACAAAAAAGGACAATTCGTACCCGGCCTTACCAAAAACGATTTTCTAGTGCTTGAGGACAAAGCGCCGCAAACGATCGAAACGTTCGAAGATGACTTGGGGCAGGCCTTGCCGATTTACATCGCCGTTTTGATGGATACCTCGCCATCGACTGCGGGGAAGCTAAAGTTCGAGCAAGAATCAGCCTTAAATTTCATTTACTCCGTCACTCGACGCCGCCGCGACAAAGTTCTGTTCGCAACCTTCGATCACGAAATAAACCTGCGCCAGGATTTCACCGACAATTTGGAGCTCCTGGATCGCGCGGTGAATAGCGTGAAACAAACCGGCACGCAGACAGCGTTGTTCGACGCGGTCTGGCAGTTCTGCGACGAGAAGTTGCGCTCTGTTGCCGGCCGGCGCGTTATGGTCGTGATTACCGATGGCGAGGACACGTACAGTCGCGCGAATATTCGCGACGCGATCGACATCGCGCAGAGAACCGAGACAACGATTTACGCTATTTCAACCAAGGCAGGTTTTGTCTCGACCGTTCCGGGCGTCGAAGCGGGTCAGGTCAGTGACAAAAAGGATCGTGACCTGGTGACGCTCGCGGAAGAAACAGGCGGTGTGGCTTTCTTCACCGGTGACATGCTCGCGCTGGAACGCTCGTTCACGAAGATTTCGAACGAACTTCGAGCGCAGTATTTAGTGACGTATAAGCCAATCAACGATCGCTATGATGGAAG
This sequence comes from Pyrinomonadaceae bacterium, assembly GCA_035275045.1. Classification (GTDB taxonomy): domain Bacteria; phylum Acidobacteriota; class Blastocatellia; order Pyrinomonadales; family Pyrinomonadaceae; genus PSRF01. The sequence continues at coordinate 448 of DATENN010000325.1, read as the reverse complement.
CTTCCGTAAGATCGAAGTCAAACTTACGAACAGTCGAGGCGATCTAAAGGTGAGAACGAAACGTGGTTACAAAGCAATCAGCGACAGTTTAAGGCCGCAGTAAGTAAGAACATGAAAAAGCAGGGAAGCGGAAAAATAAGTGCAGTGCTGGTGCTGGCGTTCGCCCTGGCGATCGCCGGATTAGTGCGGGTTTCTATAGCTCAAACACCGCCCGCTGAGGCGCAAAAGTCGCGCAGCCGGCGGACTGAAACTCCAACACCAACGCCGCCTAAAAAGGACGATTTACCGGGCGAATCCGACGAAGTCGTACGCGTCGAAACAAATTTGACCAGCATCTTTTTTACCGCTGCTGATAACAACAAGCGCTTTGTCAACACATTAAAGAAGGAAGACATTCGCATCCTGGAAGATGGCCAGCCTCAGGAGATTTTCACTTTCCAGACGAATG
>DATENN010000324.1:0-6403 GCA_035275045.1 Pyrinomonadaceae bacterium | reverse complement strand
TCGCGCTGGTAATCAAGCGCCTCACGCAGATGTTGTGGGCTGATGAGATTCTCCCGAACGAGAATTTCGCCGAGTTTTGCGGACATTTTTACCCCGGTGTTGAGTTATCCAAGAATTGACGGGACAGGCCAGCGGAATCTGCTTTGAAATCAAGAACAGGGGCTGGGATTGGAAAGACGGCGGACGGTGCTAAACACCGTTGGGCAAAGATAGTACAGGTTTGGCAAGAGGGGTGTCAAGGCACTTTTTTTGTAGAAAAGCGTGCGTTTGCAACGCTTCATTCGGCCGGGAATCACGCTGGGCTCGAAAACAAAAAGCCGCGATCAATGCAGATCGCGGCTCTTAAATCCAGCTTGTTTACTAAGCCTCACGGACGCCGGCGCCGGCTCGGCTGCGTCTGAATCTTTTCGGGGACGACCTTCTCTGTATTCTTAAGTTCCGCCAGAATCGCCTTCGCGTCCGCTTTGAATTTGTGATTGTCAGGGGCGACGTCGACGTAGTGTTGAAGGTAATTTGCTGCGTCCTGGTACTTGGTCTTATCGCCACTGGCGAAGAGTGACAGACCAGCACCCAGGTTCGCGTCAACGTTATCTGGCTGCGTATCGAGAATACTGTGAAATTCGGCAAAAGCCTTATCGACTGCACCAGCGTCCAACAGCATCTGGGCCGCATCCAATTGTGCCTTAGCCTTCTTGACGGGATCATCCTCGATTGCAATGTACTCCTTGAACGCTGCAAGACCCGCATCAGCTTGCGTTGGGTCGACTTTCGTTATCAAAAGGCGCATCGCTTCAGCGTGTGTGCTGTAAGTCGCCAGCCGATTTCCGTTAAAGCGTTCAAGCTCGGTCCCACCGCTGGGAACCGGCATGGCCTTTATCAAGGCGAAGGCCTTTGCACTGGCGGTTGCAGCTGCCTTGAAATCGTTTCGTGCAGCCTCAAGCCCGGAATTTCTAGCTGCCTCGTCAGGCAGATTAACGCTCGAATTGTACTTCTCGACGCCGCGTGCTTTGTACGCAACGGCTTCATTGGTAAGCAGTGCCGATTGCTTGGAATCGGCTGCCAGACCGGCTTCATATTGCTTAATCGCTTCGTCGTAATTCTTTGCAAGCAGCGCATCGTTGCCGGCTTTGAAGGTGCGGCCGATAACTTCATTCGCGTTCTTTGCCTTCTCGTTTTCGGCGGCGATCTCCGCGCGTTGCCGCTCGAGCTCGGCTGCTTTCGCCTTTTCCTCGGCGGTAGGTTGCGCGCCACCGCTTCCCATTTGGGCGATTCCAGCCTTCAACTGTTCAAGCGTCAACCGCGTTCCATCACCCGGCAAAAGCGTGAGCGTGTACTCTATGTCGCGACCGACTTTGACGTTTGGCAGCCAATCGGGTTTCGCGCCGGGCTGGCTTGCGGCGATGACATAAGTACCCACGAAGGGTAAGCCGGCGAACACAAATGTTCCCTTCTTGTCGGTCTTCGTCTCGTATTTTCCTGAGATGTCGAGACGGTAGACGTCGATTTGCGCGCCTGGTACCGGAACGGTCGTGCCGTCCGCTTGCTTCATGACGACCTTGCCGCGAAGTTGACCGGCCTGTGCAGCGGCTAATACAGCAGTTGAGCTCATCAACGCTGCCAGCAGAATGAAATAGAAAAAATGTCGGCGAAACATTAAAGCGTCCTCCAGATTACCTGTCAGGATTCATGAGATCGAAGAGAGAGGCGGTAGGATGCATACCCCTGCCCTGTGGTTGTGTAGATTTGTCCGAACAAAGCGGCTTAAGTTAATAAGCAAACCTCTTACTGTCAAGCACATATGGAATCGGATCCGCAAGCCCAGCCTCGCGAAATGCGCGCAGTCGGAGCGCGCATGAATCGCACTCGCCGCAAGCGGAATCCGACCGCGAGTAACATGACCACGTCAGCGAAAGCGGCGCCGCCAACTCAACCCCGCGAAGAATAATCTGCGGTTTAGTCATGGAGATGACAGGAGTACGAATTTTTATGGTCGTGGATGGTTTAGTTCCGCAATCAATCACGGTCTGAAAAGCCTCATAAAACTCGGGGCGGCAATCAGGATAGCCTGAAGAGTCCTCGGCAACAGCGCCGATATAGATGTAATCAGCGCCAATCGTCTCGGCCCAGCTCGTGGCAATTGCAAGTAGATGAGCGTTACGAAACGGAACGTAGCTTGACGGTATATTCTGGCTGTGAAGATTTGCGGGGCTCACCGGGATGTTTGCGTCGGTTAATGACGAGCCACCGATCTGTGCGAGGTGGTCCAGTGATACCACGAATCGTTGTTTGACGTGGTAATGATTAGCGATATCTTCAAATGCCTTACGTTCTCGATCGGCAGTGCGTTGGCCGTAAGATACATGCAGCAAGGCAAGGTCAGATCTTTCTTCGGCGGCAATGGCAGCCGTTACGCATGAATCCATGCCACCGGATACCAGGCAAATGGCTTTATCTTGATTTGCCGACTGCGGATCGTATCCGTGGTCGTTGCTGCCACCCATCAGACGCCCTGTACCTCCGGACCCCAGATGTACTTGTGAAGTTGTAATTGCAACCGCACATCGAGTCCGCTCGAAGTTATGGCTGCCGCGAGCTGCTTCAGATCAATCTGATCCCATGCTGGCGAGATCAGAATCGCTTTACATCGCGCCGTCAGATCATGTTTTTCGATAACTGCTTGTGCATATCGCCAATCAGCGAGATCACTTACGACGAACTTCACTTCATCCTGGTCTGGCCGCAACCGGTCGAGGTTCGGCCAGAAATTGCGACCTTCCTCTCCTGAGCCCGGGCACTTCACATCCAGAATGATTTTCGCGCGATGATCAATAATCTCGGTTGAAAAGAATCCGCCGGTTTCTACCAGCACTTCGTAACCTGCATCGCAAAGTGCCGCAATTAAGTCGGAACATTCAGCCTGGGCCAGCGGCTCGCCTCCAGTAACTTCAACCAGACGGCAACCGAACGCCTTTACCTGGTCCATCACATCCGCGAGGGCAACATGATCGCCGCCGGTAAACGTATATTCACTGTCGCACCATACGCAGCGCATCGGGCAACCCGTAAGCCGGACGAAGGTGCAGGGCCGGCCGGCATGCGTGGATTCGCCCTGGATTGAATGAAAAATTTCAGTAACTCTGAGCATGAAAACAGCGCTATAGCGAAAGTTGATTGCGGAAAATTGAATCTAGCTCAGCGCCCACACTGTGTCAAAGCGGATGGAAATAGGAGCCGGGCGGCAACTTCTCCGGTTAATCGACATCAAACTGCAGCAGTATGAAGGGCCATGCGTGTTAGCATAAACAATACCGGATACCTCTGTTGACTCCATTGCGCGAACAACAAGACGAAACATTAAGAACGGCGGCCAACCTGCTGCTTCGCCGGGCGACGGATTCCTACTCGCTTTCCGAATCTGTCTTGCTGGACCGCGTGCGTACGGTCGTCGAAAAATATTTGCTGCGAGATGGTCCATCGGCGACGTCCGCTGAAGTCACGGACTTTGTTGAGCGGCTGCAGGCCGACGACCTTTGCCTGATCGTCGCTTGTGAACAAGGCAATGAACAGGCGTGGAGCGATCTGGTCCAGCGTTTTGGAATGACGGTTAGATCGGCGGCACGCTCAGTGAGTTCAAACGAAGATGGCGCCGAGGAGTTAACGCAATCGATTTGGGCCGAACTACATGGCTTGCGCGTAGGCAAGGATGGAAAAACGGCAAGCAAGTTAGCTTACTACTCCGGTCGCGGTTCACTCGCCGGATGGCTGCGCGCCGTCGTCGGCCAACTCGCGGTAGATCAACATCGCAAACAATCGCGGCTGGTACAAACAGAAGAAGACGCGGATTTTGATCGAATGCTTGCCAAAGACGATCATCACCCGGACCTGCGCGTCGAGGTGCAAAATCCGGAAATTCAGGTTTCGGACCAGAGTGCGAGCGCCGATCTTCAAGCAGCGCTATCGACTTCCATCGGCGATTTATCAGATGAAGATCGCTTGTTGGTAAAGCTTTATTACTTTGACGGTCTGAAATTACGAGAAGCCGGCGCCGTGCTTGGCGTGCACGAAGCCACGGCCAGCCGGCGTCTGACACGAATTCAATCTGACTTGCGAAGCGCCGTTGAGGACGCGCTGAAGAAAAAACATCAGTGGACAAGTTCTGAAATTGAGCACGCTTTTTCGACAGTTGCGTTGAATTTGCAGGCCGATATCGAACCGATGCTCGTCCCTGATAGGTTGATGGAGCACGAACGCGAATTCACCGGATAAGTGCAAGTATTTGCCTCCCGGAACGTTCTTCGGACGGCAGTTAGTAATGAAGAAGACTGACAACAACGAAATGGATCTTTTTCTGAGGGCTTTGGCCAAACGCAATCCGATTGCGGCGGCTGAATCCGACAGAAAGCTGACGGCGCACCTTGACGCCGACGAGCTCAATTGTTTTGCCGAAGGCATCACCACCGCGGCGGAACGGTCGCGCTATGTCAAACACCTGGCGGACTGCAGCACGTGTCGTGATCAGGTTACACGGTTGGTGCCGGTGTCCGCTGTTTTGCGCCGAGAGGTTTCTGAGCAAGAGACTGCGCCGCGTTTTCGCACATGGATTGGAAGTTTGTTGTCTCCCGCAGTGCTGCGTTATGCGCTGCCGGCGCTTGTGCTTACTGGCGTGCTCGCGATTGCGCTGTTGGCTTTACGACAACAGCGCCAGGCAGATTTTGTGGCTCAGAATAATCCCGCGACCGAAACGCCTCATGAATCGAACGCAACGGCGAACGTTCCAAGTTCCGTGAATTCGCAGGCGCCGATAGCTAATCAGCAAACAACGCCGAGCGCGATTGTGAGTTCACGCGAAACAGAGGCGGCAAAAGTTAACGTCAATAAAGAAACTAGCGCGCCGGTGGCGGGCGTTGTTGCGAGCGCTGATAAAGATTTACGCATGAACAAACCGGCGCCGGCGCCGCCGGCCGAACCTAAAAATGAGGCACCGTCCGAGGCTGCCGCGCCGCCGCCGCCGCTGTCTTCGCGCACCGATCTCGACGTCCTGCAGAAGGCGGCCGAAGCGCGAAAGCAGGATGATCAAAACTACGTTGACAGGCGTGGCCGCGAAGAGGCCAACGCTCAGGTGCGCGATGCGAACGAGGCAGACCGCGTTTCCAGTTCGAGGAAAGGGCCGTCGCGGGCAGGCTCGAGCGTAGCCGGTCTTTCCAGTGTTGCGACTCGAAAGGTTGACGAAACTTCACGCACTGAAACGCGGAATATTTCGGGTCGAGCGTTCCAGCATCAGGGCGGTGCGTGGATCGATACCGCTTATGAGGCTGGCCGTGCCACAGTTAATGTCAAACGAGGCTCTGAACAATTTCGCGCATTGATGTCAGATGAGCCCGGGCTGCGCGCCATTGCCGAGCAGTTGAGTGGCGAAGTTGTTGTCGTTTGGAAGGGAATAGCCTACCGCATCCATTAATTGAATTTTCCACGCCCGTCTCGCGTTTCCGTTCGTATCTCAAGATGTTAAATTGATGCGCACCAACAATCGAAGGGAGCGCACATCCATGTCCAGGCGGTTGCTTGCGAGTATCCTCGCCAGCTCACTCTTATCGATCTACGTCACAGTTGCTACGCCGAAATCTCTTGCGCAGTCAGCACGTCAAACTCAGCGACAAGCTCGTTTTGCTTCTAACGGCCAGATTGCGCGTGTTGTGCGAGAGATCGATCCGCGCAACATAGAGCGAACGATCCGCAAGCTCGTATCTTTCGGGACGCGAAATACACTGTCTGAACAGAATGATCCAAACCGTGGCATAGGCGCGGCGCGCGACTGGCTCTTCGCTGAATTTTCTAAAGCGGCTCAACAATCAGGCGGGCGAATGACGGTCGAGAAACAGTCATTCCTGCAAGCGAAAGCCGCGCGAGTTCCGGAACCGACCACGCTAACTAACATTGTCGCCACGCTGCGCGGCACTCAACCCGAATCCGCAGCGCGAACATATGTTGTCAGTGGACATTACGATTCGATGTGTAGCAGTCCGACAGATGCGAAGTGCGACGCGCCAGGTGCAAATGATGACGCGTCGGGGACGGCAGCCGTCCTCGAGATGGCGCGTGTCATGGCCAGGTATCAATTCGATGCCACGATTGTTTTCATGACAGTCGCTGGAGAAGAGCAGGGACTTTTGGGCTCGACACACTTTGCCGAGCAAGCCAAACAAAATCATGTCGATATCGAAGCAATGTTTACGAATGACATCGTCGGCAGTTCACTTGGAGGTAACGGCGTCCACGATCCGATGACTGTTCGCGTGTTTTCGGAAGGTGTGCCGTCGAATGAAAGTAACGAGGAAGCAACCGTCCGTCGTGGAGTCGGCGGCGAAAATGATTCAGCGTCTCGTCAGTTGGCGCGATTCATTAA
>DATENN010000323.1:0-3401 GCA_035275045.1 Pyrinomonadaceae bacterium | reverse complement strand
CACGATTCAGACGAATACTTTTTGATTGCATTCAACTCGCGGGCGCAACTGCTGCTCGATAAAACGCGGGACGGTAATGCCGTGCTCGACAAGTTGACTTTCGTGCAAACGAAAAACAACACCGCGCTTTACGATGCGTGTTATTTGGGCGTCGAGAAAGTTCAACGCGGCGCTCATCCAAAACGCGCGCTGCTGTTGATCAGCGATGGTCAGGACAACAACTCTCGTTACACTTTCAACGAACTGCGACGTCTGCTGAAAGAGTCGGACGTGACGCTTTATGGGATTGGCATTTTGAGCGGCAGCGATGCCGGCAGCAGCCTGGGCATGGAAGGTCAGGGAATCCTGGACGAGCTCGCGAGCGTTTCCGGCGGCAAAGCGTTCTTTCCACGAAGCGCGGCCGAGATGGACGATATTTTTGAACAGATTGCGCTGGAACTCAGGCACCAGTATTCCATCGGTTACAAGCCAACGGATTTTGGCAGCGACGGTCGCTGGCATCACATTAAAGTAAAAGTCACGCCACCCAGAGGCTTGCCCAAGTTGTTTGTGCGGTCAAAAGAAGGTTACTACGCAATACCCGGCTCGCGCTGATTCAACTTCCGCGGCAACTGATTAACTCTCCTTTTGCATCTCTCCTTTGACCAACCGGCGGATTGGTCTGCGCCAATATCGCAAGCAAATTCCCTCAATCACAGCTTCGCGCGTGCTGCGGGAAAGGTTAGACTATCAGCCACGTTGGCCGCATTCATTCGTTTGCCGGTCTATTGATGATGAGAAATTCGCACAAATTACTTGATCGATCGAAGCGGCACCGACTGCTAACTATCTTTTTAGCTATTACCGCACTGTTTTCTGCGACCGTTTTAGTCACAGCGCGTAATCAAGAGTCCCGGCCACGACGTAGTTCAGCGATCGCGCCTCGCTCAGTTCCGACTCCTACTCCGACGCCGCGACTGCCAACACCAACGCCGACACCCGCGCGGCCCGCGCAAACGACTACAGTGCGAACGACGATGACACCGGCCGCAACTCCAACGCCGACTCCGCGTCCGACGCCAATTGACCGGATCGCTCCCACGTTGGGCGAGCCGCCACCAGCTCCAATCCTGAAACCCAAGCCAACGCCGACTCCACCCGAACCGGAAATCGATGAGGGCAGCACGATTGTCGTGAATACTGAGCTGGTTACGCTCAACGTTCGCGTCATTGATCGTAACAATCGTCCGATCGACAACGTTCGTGAAAGTGAGCTGCACGTTTTCGAGGACGGCGTGCCGCAACCAATTGAATCATTCACGCGCGAAGAAGTGCCGATCAGTTATGGCCTCGCAGTCGACACCTCCGGCTCCCTGCGCAGCCAACTGCAATCGGTGATCGACGCCGGCAAATCGATCATCAACAGCAACAAATCCGGCGACGAAACTTTTCTCGTTCGCTTCATCAGCAGCGACAAGATTGAAACAGTCCAGGACTTTACTGCCAGCAAAGATCTATTGATGGATGGGCTGGACAGCCTTTACGTGGAGGGCGGTCAAACCGCAGTAATCGACGCGGTCTATTTAAGTGCGGAACGCGTAGCCGAATATAAGAAGGGCGACGACAACGATCGGCGGCGGCGCGCCTTGATTGTTATTACCGACGGCGAGGATCGAAATAGCTTTTACAAAGAGCCGCAACTCTTTCAGCGCTTGCGCGAAGAAGACGTGCAAATCTATGTGATCGGTTTTGTGAACGAGTTGGACAGTGATGCCGGTTTTATTCGCAAGAGCCCGAAAGACAAGGCCGTGGCGTTAATCAATCGACTGGCAACGGAAACGGGCGGGCGCGCCTTCTTTCCCAAATCGATTTCCGAACTGCCGCAAATTGCGAATGAGATTGTTCGCGATCTGCGCACCCAGTACGTTGTTACCTACAACCCCACCAATAAGCTGCGTGACGGATCCTTTCGAGCGATTCGCGTGGCGGTCGACGACGCCGCCGGCCGCGACAAACGGATTGCACTCACGCGCAACGGACGCATTTCGCCAAAAGGCGAGCCCGCGATTCGCAGGCCCGCAACCCCAACCTCCGGCCGGCCGCCGGCCGGCACCAATAAGAATCCTTAGAAATTGCCGCTGCGAGGGGAACCTGGACGCGCTTTTATTAAGATTTGTCATTCATCATTTGACATCTCTCATTGGTCATCTGGCAATCAGCGTGGACGTGCAACAGCCGCTGCCGCGTAACTGCCATCCCAGTGGTGTAGACGGCCATACCCGCCCGTAAATCGCCGAACCCAGTCGTGTAAGTCGCCATACCGGCCGTGTAAATCGCCATACCCGGCGTGTAAGTCGCCATACCCGCCGTGTAAATGGCCATACCCGCCGTGTAAATGCCCATTCCCGCTGTGTAAATGGCCATACCCGCTGTGCAAATCGCCATTTCCGGCCGCGAAAGCGCCGCCCGAAGTCAGGAAAGTGCCGAATTGATAAGCACTTAGTCTGTTTTCAACTGAAACCATCAAAAAACCGTGGTAATATCCCGCCCGTTCGAGCGCAACTCACGGGAATCGTTACCTCTCTGCCATCTGGCGCGGTTCCTTAACTCGTAACGTCCTAACACTCACCAATCCTCCGGTTGGTCAGTGAAGCCTTCAACTCCGATCTAACAGGAGGTTCCACGTATGAACGATCGAAATACTCGCCGACATCAAATGTTTGTTCGCGTGCGCGACTTTGGTAACACGCATGAGAGCAGCTTTCCCCCAACCAGCTTGACCAGCCAGGTCTTCACTCAACTCGCGAATGTTGTCGAACAACTGGATACCTACGCCGCACACCAAGTTTCCAGCAGCGGCGTCGTCAAGCGAGGCACACTAACGCGCGCCGAAGCACGCCGTGCGCTGCGGCTTGATCTGGAAGTGATCAGCAAGACCGCGCAGATCATCGGCATTGAAGTTCCCGGCATCCAAACTCAATTCCTCTTACCGCAGCAGGAGAATGATGAAGCCTTGCTAAACACCGCGCGTTCATTCGCAGAGAATGCGGTGCCCCTGTCAGGGTCTTTCGTTACTCACGAACTGCCGGAGAATTTTCTTGACGTACTCAATGAAGATATCGAGGAGTTCGCCGAGGCCGTTGCCCGGCAAGCGACCGGTCGCGGGCAACGGTCGGCTGCGCTGGCCGGCATCGATGAAACGATCGAGGAGGGCATGACCATCGTGAAGAAGTTGGACCGGCTGATAAAGAATAAGTTCGCCGAGAATCCCACTGCCCTTGCCGAGTGGATCACCGTTAGTCATTTGGAACGCGATCCGCGACGCTCGCCATCCCCTCCGCCATCAACCGGAGCAGGAACCAATCCACCACCAACGCCATAGTTGGTATTTCGAAGCAACTGTAGCGGCGGCCGTCGTAACC
>DATENN010000322.1:0-4028 GCA_035275045.1 Pyrinomonadaceae bacterium | reverse complement strand
CCCGATCAAGCAAATGATCGATTTGTTTGAGAAAGGCGCTGCGGAAAATGGCCAGTCGCCGAAAGAACCGCGCGCGATCTCTTTTGCGCAGTTGGCGTCGACGGATTGGAAACCAAGCCTGCCGAAGCAAGCGGTAACCTCGACTTCTTTGATAGCTCCAGTTTCACAGGGTTCGCCGTTAATGCCGCTGCTGGGCCAGCAAATCGTGCCCATTGCCACACCGATGGTGTTCAGTGGCATCAGTCAGGAATCGTTGTCGTTATTTGCGCCGCAGTTGATCGCGAACGGTTTGTTGCCGGTATCGGGAGCCGGTGGTTCGGCTGGCATCACTCCGCTTGGCACGGCAACGGAGAAGACGCTGACGCCGGGCACTTCGGTAAGCGTGCAGCTGGTGCGGGGAGACTACTCGATCGCTGCAGCCGGAACAGTCACATTTCGCGACGGTAACCGCATCTATGCTTTCGGTCACCCGTTCCTGAGTCTTGGAAAGTCAGACATGCCGATGAGCGAGACGGCAGTCGTCACCGTCATTCCGAACGTTAACAATTCTTTCAAGCTGTCGGTTCCGGGAACGATGATGGGTTCAATCTCGCAGGATCGCGCCTCCGGTGTGTTTGGCGAGTTAGGCCAAACGCCGAAAATGATTCCCGTAAAGATCACGCTGCATACCAGCCGCGATCGCAGCGACACCTATTCGTACGAAATTGCGAACGATTCATTTCTGACGCCGCTGCTTCTGAACCTGACGGTCTTCAATACGATTACGTCCAGTGAACGCGCGCTCGGAGACTCGACTATTAGTATTAAGGGCGCAATCAATGTTCACGGCCAGCAGCCTATTCAGCTTGATCGCCGCTTTTCGGCGAATAATTCTCCAATTCTGGCAGCTGGCTCCGTTGCCGGTCCTATAAGCTCGCTGTTGGGCAGCGGTTTTGACGACGTGCAGATCGACGGTGTCACTCTGGACATCTCGTCAACTGACTCAAAATATGCTGCCACGCTCGAACGAGTTGCGCTTAACAAAACGGAAGCACATCGCGGTGAGCAAATTGAAGTTCAAGCGTATGTGCGCACCGAATCCGGAAAACAATTCGTGCAGCGCATCCCGGTGCAGATTCCGGAGGACGCGACGCCGGGCCAGCTTCTGGTTTTCGTTGGCGACGGCGGTGCTTTACAGGAAGGTTCGGCCGCTCGCATATTCGTACCCCAGGATCTTGGTCAGTTAGTAAAGGCGATTAATAAAGTTAAGAAGAGCGACCGGCTATATGTGAAGTTGTTCCGCATTACGCCGGGAGCGGTCATAGGCACGAGCGAGATGCCAAACTTGCCACCGTCGGTGGTCGCAACACTCAATAGCGATCGGAACTCAGGCGGATACACCCCTACAGTATTGTCGCCTGTTTATGAAGCAGAACTGCCGCCAGCCGAATTTGTAATCTCGGGCCAGCAGTTGATCGCGCTCGACATCGTTCCGTAATTTAGTCCTTCAGTAAAAACCAAAAGGTGCGACGTTGAATATAACGCCGCACCTTTTTTGCGATCAGTGGATGCAATCTCGAATTAAACAGGAGGCCGCCCTTTTCGACGCTTGCGAATCGATGCGGCCACACCAGCTAATCCGGTCCCCAGAAGCACCATCGTCGCCGGTTCAGGAACTGTGGTATCGCAATTTGGTTTCACTTCAAACCGAGCGCAAAGAAAATCGTGATAGGCGCCGTTGTCAACGCCGAAAATAGAAACCGGCAGAACTGTCGCGGACACGGTGAACGAGTTGAACTGCCAGACAATCGGCGCATTGGACAAAATGGAAACCGAGTCATGCAAAGTTCCTATAGTCAACGAGCCCAGCAGGTTCAACGTTTGTGTTTGACCATTGACCGTTAACAACTCCGAAAATGAAAGCGGATACACACCCTCTGAACCGATTCCGGTAAAGTCCTGAATAAAGGTCAAAGGATTGATAAGAGCGATAAAACTACCACCCGACGAATCAACTGTGTTGGTTTCCGAATGAGCCTCGCCAATCAGCACATCGAATTCATTACTCGGCGTGCCATTGCCATTGTTGCCCAGTCCGTTCAATTGAAAGCCGCCACTTTGCGTAACGATTTGCAGCGGATCGGCGTGGATTGCGGGCGCGCACATCAGCAACATGGCGAGTGCGGCGCCCCCTGCAAGGTGTCTAATTTGGCGAATCATGGTTGCGAAGGTCCCCCGGTGTTGTGCAGTCCGAAACAGAGAACCAGAAACCTAATGAGTTGACTGGGGCGTTTAGCCAACTCATCAGGCGGTTTTTGCCGGCATCTCTTGCGAAATACCGGCCGGCACTAAATCTTTCTCTAGGCGGGTTAAAGAACTAAACGCAGTGTGGTTCCAAAATTCATGCTTAGTTGCGCGGAGCAATTACGAACAAGTATCGGCGCTCTGAGTTAGGCAAGAGAATCCGTTGATGACCTAATTGTAAGTCGGTTAACGCTGCGCCCAGGTTCTCACCGCCAAAAAACAGTAACGATGCGGTTGGCGGCGCCCAGGCAGCCAGCCGCGGCAGTGACGATGCGAATTTTTCGAGCGCGCGACACGTTACCGCATGCGCGGCAGGCGGCGGCAAATTTTCAAATCGTTCAGGAATGACTTGCGATCTGGAATCAGTTCGGGTTCGTCGCACTGCTTCGCGCAACAAAGTTGCTTTCTTCTTCGACGATTCGATCAGGACGGCGCGAATATCCTTACGTGCAATCAAGCAAGGGATGATTGGTAGGCCGCCGCCTGAACCGACGTCTGCGACGCTGCTGTTGCTTTGAAGGTACTTCAATAAGACCAGCGATTCGAGCACATGTCGGGTGGCGAATTCCTGCGGTGAAGCGAACGACACCAGGTGAAGACGCGCATTCCATTTTGTGATCAAGGAAAAATACGCGGCGAGGTTTTCCACGGTTTCAGCCGCCAATGCGAGCTGGTACGCCGCAGCGTGCGAGCGCAACGCATTTTTGAATTCGCTTGCTTGCGACTCGATTATGTCCATTTGAATTAGTAGACTGAACCGTGGAGCAAAAGTTTACATGATCGATGAAAAAGTCGGCACGCTGAGGGCGCAACACGAAGAATTAGGTCGCGCCGTCACTGAGATCATCGCGAATTATGTTGCGACACTCGATGCGCGCAAGGTTACCTCGCCTGCGGGTCCCCAAGAGCTTGAGCGAATGTTTGCCGAACCTTTTCCTGAACAAGCTACCGCGGCTTCGGACATTCTTAACCGCTTCCGCGATGAAGTCCTAGAGCATGCGATGCAAGTGCCCAGCCCACGTTACTTTGGACAATTTAATCCGACGCCATTGCCGATCGGCGTGTGGGCCGACGCGCTCGCCTCAGTACTGAACCAAAATGCCGGTGCCTGGCGCAATGGTCCAACCTCCGCAGTTATTGAAGCCCGAGTGATGCGCTGGCTTTGCGAACTGATCGGTTACGAATCAAAGAGTTTTGGCACGCTCGCGAGCGGGGGCACTGAAGCGAACCTGATTGCGCTAAAGTGCGCGCGCGACAATGCTCATGCGACTGGTGTGCAAGATGGATTGCGAACGGCTGCCGCAAATCTCGTTGTTTATGCATCCGAGCAGGTTCATTTTTCGGTCGAACGCAGCGTAGACATTCTGGGACTTGGCCGGGCCAGTTTGCGTAAAATCAAAACAGCGCCGAACTTTCATGTTGATACAAATCAATTACGCGCGCAGATCGAGACGGACATCAAAGCCGGCTTTCGACCTTGTTGTGTGGTCGGACTCGCCGGAGCAACTTCCACCGGCGTTATCGATCCGCTTGAAGACTTGGCACAAATCGCCGCTGACTATTCATGCTGGTATCACATCGATGCGGCGTACGGCGGCACGCTTGCTTTCTCTGAAAAGCATCGCCACAAGCTGCGCGGCATCGAGCGCGCGAATTCCGTGACGCTCGATCCACACAAGTGGATGTTTGTGCCTTTCGCCTGCGGTGCGCTGCTGGTGCGCGATGGTGGGGGCGTATTGCGCGAC
>DATENN010000321.1:0-2299 GCA_035275045.1 Pyrinomonadaceae bacterium | reverse complement strand
ACTTCGGCAGGTTGCTCTGGTACTGGGCAACGACGCGCGCCAATGGAACAGTCAGGTCGTAACGTAGCGCGAGGTCCGCCTCGCCAGACTTTTCGTGCTCGCCCCGCTTGAGGATTTTGAAGATGAGTTGATTGCCTTCTTCACCATATTTGCCGAGCAGCGTCTCAATATTTTCGACTGCTGGAGTTTCAAGTGGCTCAAACCCGTAACGCTCGTACACTTCCTTCACCACACCGATCACGTATTCGCGCTTGCGAACGTCTTCGGGAAGGAAGTCGCGCATGCCGCGCGCGGGTTGAGTTTTCGCCGAGGCCATTACCTGAAGATTGAGAAGCCGCCGTAGAAAACAAACTGATTGAGTCCGCGGTTAGAACCCTGACGGTCGCCATTCGAAATATGGTGAAACTTAACGCCAAACATCAATGCCTGTCTTGATGAAGTGAAAATCCGAACGCCGCCGCCGGTTTCGCCCACGAGCGCCAACTTGCCGGCGTCGGGCAGTGGCAGCGACTGATTGAACACCAGCAGGCCACCGTTAACATGGATGAACGGATGAACTTTCGATCCGTTTGCAAAGTCTAGTTGCAAACCGAGTGGGGTTACGCCGGCGCCGTACGCAGTGTCGCGTTGAAAAGTTGTGACGCCGCCAGCGGTCGTGCTCGAACGAATGTTGCCAGACGCGATCGCCAATGGAATTGCATCAAGCGTGTATTGCACAGCGACGGTGTCGTTGGCAAAAAGAGTTCGGCCGTAGCGGAGTGCGAAGAGAGCCATCCTGCGATCCGAAGCTTCGGCGTCGGTTAATCCGCCGAAAATCGTAGTGGCGCCAAACGACCCGCCGCCCCAGAAACCGAATTCATTATTACCCTTCGTCAACGTGTACTCTTCATTGCTTCCACTCGGGCCGGTGGTTGCCACGGTTTCATTTGTCGAGGTGTCGGCTTGAGCACATGTCAAAACACTGAACACTAATGTGATGATTATTGCGAAAAAGTTTTGCCGGATCGAGATAAGCACTTTGTCGTTTTCCTTGTGCGATCTGTATGCTTCGGTGCACATTTATGAATTCACCCACTGATGTGGATCAGTCTGTTGCTGCAACCTGAAGCGAATGGAGCGACTCATCATAACCTAAACTGTTTCGGCCCACGAACATCATTACTCGCAGTTTCTCGACGCTGGACACTTTTGCAGATTTTTGAATAATGACAACCTTGTTCAATCCGTAATTCGATGGCAGCAACTGCGACAACCGATCGACCCGCGTTAGCCGCCGCGCCTATCAGTGCCCCGTTGGCAAATCTTTGCCTGACGTTCGCTCTTACAATCGTGACGCTCGCTGTCGCTGGCAATTTAGGCGGGACCAGGGGCTACGAGATGCTGATCGTCGGCATGGGTTGGCCACACGTGATACTGGGCTTCCTGTTTTATTTTGGCAAAGTCTTGAATGATGAAGTACAAGCTCGAAGCTACTTCATCATGCTCGCTTTGTTGACGTTGATTCTTTGGTCCGCTCACTACTCGTTCACGATCACCGGGTTAATTTCGATCTACTTCACTTACCATGTCTTCCGCGACGAAGTTTTCATCTATTTCCAAACGCGCGCGCGCCATAAGTTAGCTGGGGCGGTGCGAATCGCGGGCCTGCTGCCGTTTATTCTTTTGATGTTCTTTGTTACGGATCCGCGGCCGCAGTATTACCGTCAGGATCTGCGCAGTGGCGAAATTGATTCGGGCCGTGTCAATTCAAATGGCTGGACCTTGATTTCGTTTGAACCAATCTCGTATTCCGGAGGCAAAGACTTCTACTTTTTTGTTGAGGCTCGAGGTTCTAAAGGGACTCAGGGCCTGGGGTTGAACACGACGGGAAAGGATGTTCAATCTGACGGAGAGATCCGTGTAGCAGACAGGAAATGGACCGCAAACGGAGACCTGGTTTTTCAGCCTTACTATTCAGACTCACCAAACTCCGCGCCGTCGCCGATCACGAATCCGAACGATCATAATCACATTAGAGTCTCCGGCGATTACCGGCTCGGGCAAACGTTTCGCGCCTCGCGCGATAACCTCGCAGGGATGTGGATCTCGACTGCCACATTCGCCGATGCACCGTATCCCAACAATCTTAAGTTTCATGTTACGCCAGATACGTCGGCACCGCTGCCTGCGCTTTCACCGGCAGTGAAAGTTTTACGCTGGCTGGTGATTGTGATCCTGGCAGTATTAGTGCTGTGGAAAGGTTTGCCACACCTGAAAAGAGACGGAGCGTTTTGGCTTTACTTCTTCTTTTTCGTCGGCG
>DATENN010000320.1:0-9953 GCA_035275045.1 Pyrinomonadaceae bacterium | reverse complement strand
TCCAAGTGCGACCTGAAAATGTATCGCCCGCGGTTTGGAGTCCGCGGCACACTTATAACCTCACGTCTGATCGCACGATTCCATACAACACGTTCGCCAAGGCAGTTGTCGATACGGCTTCAAGTCTTGGGCAGGCAGGTGACAAAGGATTTTTCAAAAATCAGGCGCAAATTCACATCGCAGCTGCGCTGGAGACCCTGCGCGAGATCGGCGCGGACGTGACGCTGGAGAATGCGTATTCGCTGTTGTTGGATCAAGGCGACTTGGATGAGGCCATGACGGATCTCGCCTCGACTCATCAAACACCTCGTCGCCGCGAGCTATCCGAACATTTCTCGAATCGCTTTCTCTCGCAGCCGCCGGAGCAAATCGGCGGCGTCAAAGAGACAATCGCGAACTATCTGCAGGCGTTCGTTACTCCCGAAATCGCCCAGGTGTTTTGTCCCGCGAGCAACACATTCGACTTCGCCGATATTGATCGCGGTAAAATCATATGCGTCGCGATGCCACAAAAATTCCAGCTCGAACGTCGTTACGTGAACACGTTTCTGAAGATGCTTTTCTACACGCACGCGCTGCGTCGCTTCGATAAACCCGCCGAAGAACGCCGGCGCGACAACCTTCTCATCCTATGGGCAGACGAAGCGCAGCGGTTCGTCACCGCGAGTGAGGACGGCATGAGCGACTACAATTGCATCGATGTGATTCGCGAGGCGCAAGCGACCGTTGTCGCCGCCGCACAGTCATCAACTTCGTTCGTCCCGCCGCTTGGTCGGGACAAAGCGCGAGTGCTCACGCTTAACCTGAGGAATCGACTCATTTTCAAAGCGGCTGATGAGGAAGGCGCAGTAGAAAGCGCGGACTTTCTTGGAAAGGCGAAGGTAATCAAACGGTCTTGGGGCTACTCCGCAGGCAAGCGATCAAGCAACTACAGCGAGCACGACGAACACAAGATCAAATCACATGTGCTTCGGAATTTTCCGAAGCACACAGCGGTCGTGGTCCACTCCGAGCGCGGGTACCGTCGGAAACTACTCTTGCCTATTGAGCCGGATGGAACTGTTTGCCGTTGGTTCCGATAGCGGCAGTCATGGCTTCTTTTTGTTGCGGAAAGCAATCTTTCGCAAAAACGCTCAAGCGTTTCGATCACCGAAGGCAGAACGCTCGGCTACACGCACGGGTGCCGAGGGGATGAAACCACTCGCGACTCCGGTGATCGGCGGAATGATCAGCAGCTTGTTCACATTCTGATCGTCACGCCTGTGATTTCGTTTGGCTGCTTGGGCGCCGCCGTCGCATGTTGAATAACCAGCGGCAGCCGGCGCTGTGATCTCAGAATGAGCATTCCCGTCGATTCGCCAATCATTCGGTGGCAGTTTCTATTACCGCCAGATCGTCGCCGTCTTGCGGACGCGCGGCCCGCTTCAGTTGACTTGGCACGGACATCGCTTATTGATTGCCTCTCGTCCATGAAACTCCTTTTTCGCATCCGCTATCTGCGTCTTCTCGCAGGCTTCGCGTTGTTGCTGTTTGCGGGCGACATGGCAGCGGATCAAATTGATGATTTGTACGGGATTCATTGTGATTCCCAGTCTCAATCGCTTCCGAGCCACGACAAATCTCCGTGCTCTCATTGCTCGTGTGCAACACACATGGGGACGGTCGTGCTCGCAGATTTCACTCTGCGAGTTGGAGCGGACATGCAACTGACGGTCTGTTTGCATGGAGATGACCAAGCAAGGCCACCCCGGCTTGCTGACTCCATCGATCATCCGCCTCAGCTCGCCTAATTCCTGAGCACAGGCGCGGTGTGTCCGCGTCTTTTCGTAGCTCAGGATCAGTTGGTCATCCAAGTCCCGCGCAGTCGCGCTTGTCTTGGTTTCACTCTCACAAGCCCTGCTAGTTCCAATGTCTTTTATCCACATATCTCAAAACCCAAAATCGCTGTACTGCGTCGGTGCCGCATGCACGATGGCCAGCCTTTCTCGCCCTTTACAAGCGAGGAACAAAACGGCGACGCTGATATGATCACCCTCCCTAAAGTCGCCTGGCCGCGGGAACCGTATCGCGGCATGAAGAACTTCCGTTTCATCGATCGGCCGATCTTTTTCGAACGACGCGACGAAATCCGGCGTCTCGTCCGTTTAGTCTCGATCTATCGGGGGACATTGCTTTACGGCGAGTCACGCGTGGGAAAATCTTCGCTGATTAACGCAGGGTTTATCCCGGCGATGCTCCACGAAGGCTTTCTCCCGGAACGACTGCAGATCCAACCGGTGCTGGGCGCTGAGCTGATTGTTGAACGGATCGCGCTGACGAATGAAGGCACTGCGCCGTTTCTGCCATCGCGGTTTGCGGCGGACGATCAAATTCAAACACGACTCGTTTTTTCCACCTCGGATGCGCGCATCCGCCTCGGGATGGAGCATGAAGGCGGCGTACCCTTGCTCATCTTCGACCAGTTCGAGGAATTCGTGACGCTGTTTGAGGAAGAGCCAGAAAATCACGAAAAATTAGCCGAGACGGCGAAGGCTCAAAACGCACTCCTGGAGTTCTTCCGGGATCTTCTCCGCGACGAAACGCTGCCGGTGAAATTGCTCTTCGTTTTTCGCGAGGATTACCTGGCGAAGCTTTCGAAGCTCTTCGACCTCGTGCCAAACCTGCGGGACCAGCATGTGCGGCTCCTCTCTCCTGACGCAATTGTTCTTAAGACACTGATCCGCGGTCCGTTCACGGGCGAGATCCCGCCGGAACATTTTGGCCACATCATTTCCGACGAGTTGGCGAGCAAATTCTCAGCAGCGCTTGAAGACTGGAGCGAGAGCGGGTCCATCAATCTTACCGAAGTCCAAATCGCGTGCCTGTCATTGTGGCGTGAACCTGAAGCGGAATCGCTGTTCGAGGCGGCGCCGAACCCAGCCGAAGTCGTGCGCAAACTTCTCCAAAGCCATCTCATAAAATAGCCCGATCCCATCAATGTCTTTTCATCGCCACATTTCAAAACTCACCATCGCTGCGCTGCTTTTGGGCCGAGTGGCCGCCCACGCCGAAACGCTCGAACAGATCACGGCCGAGGCGCTCCGGAATAATCCCGAATTACAAGTTTTTGAGCAGAGCATCGCGTCCGCCAAAGGCGGGGTAAAGACGGCGCGCACGATCCAGAATCCAGAGCTGACGATCGCGCCCGGCGTGCGGCATCTTCGCGAGGGCGGCGCATCAGGGAATCTCTTTCACGCCGAGCTGGCGTTGAGTCAGCTCTTCAAGTTTCCAGGCAAACGCGCCTTGGAGATCGCAATTGCGCGTGGGAATGTCGAACTAGCGGAAATTG
Source organism: Pyrinomonadaceae bacterium (assembly GCA_035275045.1). Lineage (GTDB taxonomy): Bacteria > Acidobacteriota > Blastocatellia > Pyrinomonadales > Pyrinomonadaceae > PSRF01. Next base: position 6,625 of record DATENN010000320.1, on the reverse strand, counting down.
CGCGGGAAGGCTTTCGCTTTCAGGTCGTGACGAAGGTCCGACGCGCCTACTACGATTATCTCGCTTCGCAAAAAATCGCGCAGAGCCGGCGCGATCAAGTGGAATCGGCTAAGACCTTCGTCGAGTCAGCCCGCAAGCGCGCCGAGAGTGGCTACGCTTCCGATTTCGAGACGGTCAAGAGCCAGGCGGAACTCATCGCCGCCAATCGCGCGCTCCTACAAGCCGAAGGCAGAGCTATCGCGGCTCGTGTAACTCTTAATGCATTAATGGGTCGCGCGCCGGCCGCGCTACTCTCCATCAGCGGCACGCTGGAGAATGTGCAGCCGTCTGGCACGCGCACTGACTTCGTCGCGTTGGCGATGGCGCGCAATCCCGGCATTCGCACCGACACGCGGCAGGCAGAGCTGTCGGGGTTGAATCTGCGCTCGACGCGTTTCGGAAGACGTCCCGACTTCGCAATTGGCCCGTCGCTCGAATATCTCGATAACGAGCAAACCTACGGACTAGGCGTGACGCTCGCGCTGCCTTTATGGGACAAGAAGAAAGGGGCGATTGAAACGGCCACGGCCGAGCAACGCAAAGCGATTGCTTCGCTGCAGAAAACGCGGCTCGAGGTCTCGGCGGAAGTAACCAAGGCAGCGGCGAACATCGAAAACGCGAAGAGCCAACTCGCTCTCTATTCGCCCGCTTTTCTCGACCAATTGAAAGCTTTCATGGCGCAAGCCGAGCAGGGCTACGCGCAGAATTCGACCACGCTGCTCATCTACCTCGACGCGAAGCGGACTTACTTCGACACGCTCGCCAATTATTACGAAGCGCTCGGCAACGTCGCCGAGAACCGCGCCGAGCTGGAATCAGCCATCGGCGTTCCCATTGAATTCAAATGATGCCTCCGAAAACAAAAGCGATGTCCCAAAACAATTCTCTCAACCTTCCCCGCCTTCGCGCCTGGCGCGCAGTCATCGCGTCCTGCATTACGCTTTTCATGATCGCGCTCGCCGGTTGCACGAAAAAAGAGGCCGCGGAAAAGAAAGAGCCGGAGAAAAAGCATGAGGCCAACATCGTCACGCTGACAAAGGAAAACCTCGAGCACGCTGAGATCCAAACGGAACCAGCTCGGATCGGAAACCTCGAGACCACTCTTAGAGCGGCTGGGCGTGTGAGCGAAAACGCGAACAAGACGGCGAAGGTTTCGAGCACGCTGGAAGGCCGCCTCATAAAGCTGAACTACGACGTGAACGATCCCGTCAAGGCCGGCGACGTGATGGGCCTGATCCAGACGCCGGAACTTCTGGGGCGGCCGCTCGAATTGAAAGCGCCTTTGGATGGAATTGTGGTTGAGCGCAAGAGTACGGTTGGAGAGTTAGTCGGCAAAGACACGCAAATCTACACCATCAGCGATCCGACGGACCTCTGGGTCGTGGCGGAAATCAAGGAACGCGATATCGGCGCTGTAAAGGAAGGGCAGGAAGTGGGGTTCAGCGTCCTGGCTTATCCCGGAGAGAAATTTTCGGGCAAAATCGTCCGCATCGGCAGTCGTGTGGAAGAGAAATCGCGCACGCTAGAGGTCCGCATCGAGACCACGAATCCGGAAGGACGGCTCAAGGCAGGGATGTTCGCCGACGTGGAAATCGTCACCACCGTAGTGCCGAACGTCCTGATCATCCCGGACACGGCGATGCAGAGCGAGGAAAACAACGCCATCGCCTTCATCGCGCTCGACGCGACCAGATTCGAGAAGCGCGTCATCAAAACAGGCATGGAACAGAAAGGTCAGGTGCAAGTGCTCGAAGGGATCAAGGAAGGCGAGAAGGTCGTGACCCAAGGCAGCTTCATTTTGAAATCCGAGATGCTTAAAGGCGAACTCGGCGAGGAGTAGATCGAAATGATTAATCCGATTCTCAACTTCTCTGTCCGCCAGCGGATGCTGGTCATTATCGCAACGGCGATCCTGGTCGGCTTTGGCATTATGGCGGTCAAACAAATCCCGATCGATGCGTTTCCGGACGTAACCAATGTGCAGGTGCAGGTGCTGGCCACAGCGGGCTCCATGTCACCGCCTGAAGTGGAAAAACTGGTGACCCGCCCGATCGAGATCGAGATGGGTGGTCTGCCGCGTTTAAGCGAGGTGCGTTCGGTTTCAAAGATCGGCCTCTGCGCGATCACGATCGTCTTTGAAGACGGCGTGAACGATTACTTCGCCCGTCAGCTTGTCTTTGAGCGAATGCAGGGAGCGAAGGACAAACTTCCGGCTGGGGTCGATCTGAACCTCGGGCCGATCACGACCGGCCTCGGCGAAATCTACCAGTACACGCTCGTGAGCAAAGATCCGAAGAAGTACGACGCGACCGAGCTGCGCACCATCCAGGATTATATCGTGCGCCCGATCCTGCGGACCGTGCCGGGAGTCACGGACGTAAACTCATTCGGGGGACTGGTAAAGCAATACCAGGTAATCGTGAATCCCGATCGGTTGACGTCCTACGGCATTCCTCTCCAGCAAGTTTTCGAAGCGCTGCAGAAGAATAATTCCAACGCGAGCGGTAATTTCATTGAGCACCAATCAGAGCAGTACGTCGTGCGCGGCATGGGGTTGGTAAAGAACATTGCCGACATCGAGAACATCATTGTCGCCACGCAAAATCACACCCCGATCTACGTGCGCGACGTGGCGAAGGTGCAGATCGGAGCGGAGCTGCGCCAGGGCGCGGTGACCGCCAACGGCACTGGGGAGGTCGTCGCGGGAATTGTGTTGAGTCTCAAAGGCGCGAGCGGCCGTGACGTTGTGAACGCGGTGAAAGAAAAGTTGCCGGAGATTCAAAAAGCTCTCCCGCCAGGGGTCGAGCTGGTTCCCTTCTACGATCGAACCGATCTCGTCACGAAAGCGATTCACACCGTGACCAAGGCGCTCCAAGAAGGCGCGGTCTTCGTCTTCATCATTCTCATCGTCCTCCTCGCGGACATTCGCAGCGCGATTGTCGTCACTTTGATTCTGCCGCTCGCGGCGCTCTTTGCTTTCATCATGATGAAGTGGTACGGCTTGAGCGCGAATTTGATGTCGTTAGGCGGCCTCGCCATCGGCATCGGCATGATGGTGGATGGCGCCGTCGTCATGGTGGAGAACGTGCATCGGCACCTTACCGAAAAACCGCACACGGCTGATGAGCATCAGCATGGAGACAAAGTTGAGACCGTGCTTTATGCAGCCAAGGAAGTCGGGCGCCCAATCGTCTTCGGCATCTTCATCATCATCATCGTCTTTCTGCCCATCTTCACGCTTGAGGGATTCGAGGGGAAAATGTTCAGCCCACTCGCCTTCACCATCTCTTTTGCGCTGCTCGGCTCGCTCATTCTCTCGCTCACTTTCGTGCCGATGCTCTGCACGTTTCTGCTCAAACAGGTCCCGCACGAACACGACCCGTTTCACATTCGTTGGCTGAAACAGGTTTACCTCGTCTCGCTCAAACCGTGCGTGCGTAATCCGTGGAAAGTCACTATTGTGGCGGTGCTGGCGCTGCTCGCTTCCTTCGCGCTCGTGCCCCTGATCGGCACCGAGTTTCTACCCTCGCTCGATGAAGGCTCCATTGCCGTGCAGACCTTCCGTCTCCCAAGCGTGTCACTGCCAGAGTCGCTGCGACTCGAAGACAAGGTGGAAAAGATCATTAAAAAGTTTCCCGAAGTGATTGATGTCGTTTCCAAGACGGGTCGTGCGGACATCGCCTCCGATCCGATGGGCGTCGACATCACCGACGTGATCGTCACTCTAAAACCGCGCGAGGAATGGACGACTACGAAATCAAAAGAAGAGCTGGTTGAGAAAATTCGAGACGAAATCTCTGCCGTTGCCGGGGTCGCCTCCAGCTTCTCGCAACCGATTGCGTTGCGCGTCGATGAACTGGTCAGCGGCGTGAAATCGGCCATCGGAATCAAAATCTTCGGCGATGATCTCGATATCCTGAAACAGCGCGCGGACGCCGTTGCGCGCGTGCTCACGAAAGTTCCAGGCGCAGCGGACGTGAACGTCGAAAAAGTAAGCGGCCTCGCCTATCTGCAGATCGAAATCGACCGCGAAAAAATTGCGCGCTACGGGATCAACGTCGCGGACGTGCAGAACGTGGTCGAAGCGGCGATCGGCGGTAAAGAAGCCACCAAAGTTTACGAAGGCATGAAAGTGTTCGGCCTGGCGGTGCGGTTTCCCGAAGGAGCGCGCAACGACGCCGAACCTATTCGGAACATCCTCATTTCATCGCCGGAAGGGGCGCTTATCCCGCTTGGCCAACTCGCGAAGGTGGATGTCGTCGAAGGACCCGCGCAAATCAGTCGCGAAATGGCGCAACGCCGCATCATCATCCAATGCAACGTGACCGGCCGCGATCTCGGCGGCTTCGTGCAGGAAGCCAAAAAGAAGATCGACGCCGCCGTCAAACTTCCTCCTGGCTACCTTATGACCTGGGGCGGCCAGTTCGAGAATCAACAACGGGCGATGAAGCGCTTCTCGATCGTCGTCCCGATCACAATCGGTGCAATTTTTCTGCTCCTCTTCAGTTCCTTCAACTCGGTCAAGCAGGCCGTCTTAATCATCCTGAACATTCCATTCGCACTGATCGGCGGCATCCTCGCGTTGCTCATCGGAAACTTTAATCTCAGCGTCAGCGCGAGCGTGGGCTTCATCGCGCTTTTCGGCGTCGCGGTCCTTAACGGCATCGTCATGGTCAGCTACTTCAACGAACTGCGACGCGAAGGAATGAACGTGGAGGACGCCGTGATCAAAGGCGCGATCCTGCGACTCCGACCGGTGCTCATCACGGCGAGTGTCGCCGCGCTCGGTCTGGTGCCGATGCTCTTCGCCACTGGCCCTGGCAGCGAAATTCAGAAGCCGCTCGCGGGCGTTGTTATCGGCGGCCTCGTCAGCTCGACATTTCTGACGTTGTACATCCTTCCGACTCTGTACAAGGTTTTTGAGCGCAAGTCGCGGCCGGTCCCGCATCCGCTGCCTGAGCCACCTTCGACCACGGAACTCTACGAAGCTCCAGTGTCAACCGGATGATCTTTTAGGCCACGGACCAAAACACAACTCGATGTACTCTCTGACGCAGGCGCCGAGCGACAATATCGTGAGGCTCAAATTTTCGGGAAAGATATCCGGCAACGAGTACCGCGAGATTTGCGTCTTGTTGCGCAGAGCGCTGGACCAAAATCAAAGCATAAGTCTTTTGTGCGAACTCGACGACTTTAGGGGCATCGGGCCAGTCGCGCTTTGGCGAGCTGCACTCGTCGCAACGGAGAACCGGACAAATTTTCGGCGTGTCGCTGTAGTTGGCGAACCACCAGGCTACAAATGGGCGCGCGCCTTGGTGCGAGGCTTTCACGCCGAAACGCGCTACTTCGACCAGGCTCACCGCACTCGGGCGATTCGGTGGTTGGTCAAACCGACCGAGCATGGCGCGACGGCCTCGGGCATCGGAATTCTAGGAGACGCGGCGTATCGCGGAACAACAATTCAACCCCGAAGAAAAAACCGATGAGCATATCACTTCGCTCAAGAACGACGGTTTGTCTCGGCATGGCGGTAACTCTTTTGCTTTCTCATTCGCAGCTATCGGCAATGCCTCGCCTCAGTCGAGAAATCTCAGGCATCGTCCAGGCAATCGACTCCGAGACACTAACGCTTTTGCCGGACGGCAAGACCGAATTGCTTCTGTTCGCCTGGGAACCAAAGTGGACTCAGTTTGTTCGCAACCGAGAATTCGCCAGCCCCAATTCTCTGCGTCCGGGGACACGGGTTGAAGTGCGTTATCACTCGCCGTTTTTCGGACCGCGCTTCGTTACCCGTGTTTTTTGGCAGGTCGCAAGTTTCAACCATAAGCCAGGACAATTTCAAAGGGCGAATCCTTCGGCGAGTAAACACAAACAAAATGGAAAGAACCAAAATGACTGACATCCACAAACACATGAATCCAGAGACGCACGAGTGCATTCACGCCTGCGAGGAATGCCACGATGCGTGCCTTCACGCGGTCCACGATTGCTTAAAGAAAGGGGGCAAGCACGCCGATGCGAAACACATCGGACTCCTCCTGAACTGCTCGGAAATGTGCCACACCGCACATGATTTCATGCTCAGCCATTCCGAGCTGCATCACGTGACTTGCGGAGCTTGCGCGGAAGTATGCGAAGCCTGCGCCAAGTCGTGCGACGAGATGGGCGATACAGAATGCGCCGAAGTCTGCCGCCGTTGCGCCAAGACCTGTCGCGAGATGGGCGCTCATAAGTCTTAACCAAAACAAGCGGATGGACGCGGCGCGGATGGTCTTGCGCCGCGTCCTCCGCACAACCAGGCAAAAACAGAAGTACGAATATGAACAAACTCCCTGTCATAGTTGGACTGGGCATTGCCGTCCTGAGCCTCAGTCCACCAGCTCAAGCCGGACGGCATGGCGGTGCAGGTCACGCCAGTCATTCCTTTGCAGGCCACACCCCTGGCGGCCATAGCCGCTCCTTCAATCATGGGACGTCGTTCAACCGCGGTAGTGGATCATTCAGCCGGAGGAGCGCGTTCTCCGCTCCCAGGACGACGGTTCGCGGCGCGAGCTTCAATTACCGCAGCAGGCCGGTCAGGTACAAT
>DATENN010000319.1:0-8068 GCA_035275045.1 Pyrinomonadaceae bacterium | reverse complement strand
CGAACCCGGGAGTAGTCGATCACGTGAAGCGGCCAATTGCGGAGATAATAACACGGAAGGTGAAAGGGCCGGCGAGAATTTGCCGACCCTTTCGTGTTTGCCTTCTATCTAGGGCCTGACGCGCGGATGGTCAGTTCGGTTCCTGCCATCAAGTCGAGATCATCCCGACCTTGAACATACACGGAACCAGCGCCGCCTCCTGCGCCTACGATCGCGCCGATAGCCGCACCTTTGCCGCCACCGGCAATGGCGCCGATGATTGCCCCGACAGCAGTGCCGATCGCTGCGCGCTGCGCCGTCCTCGTGGTTTGACTGCTATCCCTTACGGCACCTTCGTTGTCGACACGCACGATGTCGCCTTGATTGGTACGCACCGATTCCAGGATTCCGGCAAAGCGATAACTGCGTCCATCACGCAAGCGAATGCTGTCGAAGTTCAACGTCATCGTTGATCGTCCACTTAGCCGGCCGCTACGCTCAACGTTGGAAACGTGGCCTTCGATCGTCGCGCCCTCAAACTGGACCGGCTGCCGAACGGTCATGGTGAACCGATCGCCTTCGCGAGCAGTCTGCGTTGACAGATTGTTATCCAGCGCTGCTACCACGCTTTCGCCGTTGGTAATGATGAAGTCGCCGGTCGAGTTAGTGCCAGGATAAGTCTGCTGGCCACTGTTTATGTCGAAGCTAGCGACTTCCGACGTCTTTTGATAGACGCTTTGAACCACGACCGGTCGCGTTAAGCCTTGAGCATAAACACGACGCGTTACACTTAAACTCCGACCATTGTCTATCGGATCAAACGTAACATTAAATTGGTTTCCGAGATCTCCACTCGAACTTACCGTAAGCTGGTCGCCATTCAGGATTGCTCGAGCGCGAATGGTGCGACCGTTCGGCGCTACTTCAACCCGTTCGGCTCCGTCTGCCGTAAAGGTAATCTGCGGAGCGCGGGACGACGCCAATGTCACATCTCGGCCACGCAACTCAATTGCGAGTTGGTCGGGAGCTTCTAATCGCGCCGCAACCTGATCGCGAACGCGGGTTCGGTCGCCATACCGAAGGGACGCCGTGGCGCGATCAGCGGCCTGGACCGGGTCGTCGCTTCGCGATGCATCCAGTCGATAAGTTCCCGTGAGCCGGGCGGTGCCATACTGCGTACCCGTGCCCGGATAGCTGTTCGATGGATATGAACTCGAGATTGCTGGCCAACGCAATCCGTAAACGCCGGCGAGCTGATTTAGATTCGCACGCAGGTTGGTCCAGACGCGAAGCGTAGTCGCATCGGCAGCATCCCGACGAATAATGTTATCGACGAGGGCCGCGCTGTTTAGAACGTCCTGCGCATCCGTTGTTGTTGAGATCCGGGAATTAAAATGTTGTCTCAACGTCAATACGCTCGAATTCAAGCTTTGCACCGAACTACTTAGGTCAGCCTGAAATCCGCGATCGATCGCGATTGTTTGCCGTCGATTATCCACTCTTCTCAGCAGCTGATCTGTGCCCGTACCAATGCGGGTCAATAGCATCTGGACCGAGCGGAACGAGCCGCGATACGGCTGTCGTTGGGCTTGTATTGTCGATGCGCTGGCGCTCAGTGCCATCGTCATCAACACAGCAATAATTGTTCTTCTAACCATTCTCATGTTTATTTCCTCCACATTACTTGAAAACATCTCATCGCGTGACGATAAGAAAGCGTCACCACCATGGCGACGTAATTGTCTGACTAAGGGAATGTTGTAGTTGTAAACAATGACTGTGCCACGATATCGGCAGTCTCTTTGCGAAACTATGTTGATTGTGAAGAGACTGTCCCCGTTGCGCCCTCATCCCTGCCCACGGGCAGTTCGCGGCGTGTGATATTCTCAAACTAAGGAGAAAATTATGTCAGCCACCGAGCCGACCGCCGTCATCACGTTACAAGCAACCGACTACTTCGTAGGTCGTACACCATCTGGTTACACGGTCGCTCTAGATACTGACCATGACCGAAACTCCGCCCCCACGCCGATGGAGTTGTTATTAATCGCTCTTGGAGCATGCACTGGTGTAGACGTCGCTTCGATTTTGAAGAAGAAACGTCAGGATGTTATGGACTATCGAATTGAAGTGAAGGGACAACGACGTTCAGAACATCCACGCAGCTATTCTCGGCTGGAAGTGAAGCACATAGTCACCGGCAAAAACATTTCACAACAGGCCGTGCGCCAAGCTATCGAGTTGTCGGAAGAAAAATACTGTAGTGTTGCCGCAACTTTGCGTCCGACTGCGGAAATCGTTTCGAGCTTTGAGATCATCTCAGCCTAGAATGGTCGAGTTATGAAGTTGTTATTGTTACACAAATCACGCGCTGCTTCGTTCGGCATTCTTTTCCTTGTCGCGACCCTCGCGTTAGGGTCAGCCAAGTGGCCGGGTAGTTCCCTGCTCGCCGAATTTCAAACGAACAGCGATGCGGCCCTGACGGCCGTCCGACGTCAGGACCGAGAGGCGAGAAATGCGAAAGGCGTTATCACGCGGTTAAGTGCCGACGAACATCTGCGTCGAGCCAGCATTTATCTCGCGAACCGGGCATTCGATGAAGCACGCGAACACTGGCAGGCGCTCCTAACTTATTATCCAAATGATCCGCGAGTTGCCCAGGCATTACTTGGAATGGGTCGCTCGTACTTCCAATCGCGCCGTTACGCCGAGGCGTACGCTGCGTATGACCGCCTGGCGCGCGAATATCCCGCAACAAAAGAAGGCCGCGAGGGATTGAACTTCAGCGCAGCTTCTTTGCTTCGCATGGGCAAAACCTCGGAAGCCGCGGATCGTTACATCGAATACATCAATCGCTTTCCCGATGGCGAACGCATTGATAGCGCTCACTTGAATTCTATTGACACGTTGCGAGAGGCCGGTCGCATTAAAGAGGCGCTGATCTGGGTTGGCAAGACTCGTCAAAAGTTTGCCGGCACGCCCACCGCCACCAACGCGCTTTTTGGTGAGCTGCGTTTGGAAATTTCGGAAAGTAATTGGAAGCGCGCGATTGCGGTGGCCGATGAACTTAGCCGGCAGCGATTTGAAAAAGGCGTCGCGACTTCGCCAGCCGAAGTTGCTTACTTGAAAGCCTACAGCCTTGAACGCTCAGGAAGGCTCGATCAAGCTTACATCGCTTACTCGGCGGTCCCCGCGGGCATCGATTCCTACTATGGCTGGATTGCGACAGATCGGCTCGCGAGTGTCGCCGATGGCCGCAGCCGCGGTTTCGCTGGAGACCGCCTTGAGTTAATGAAGGAACAGATTGATTCAGCCGGCGATAATTATCCGGTCCCCTATCGGCAGATGCTGATTAATGCCGCCAAAGCGCGGAAGTTGGATCCCCGTTTTCTGCTCGCTTTAATCAAGCAGGAAAGCGTGTTTCGTCCTTCGGCGAAATCTCCATCAGGAGCGCGCGGGCTTTTGCAGTTAACGATCGATGCCGCCCAAAAATACGCGGCCCACGCAGGCATGCCCGCCGTTAATGAAAACCAACTCTACCAACCGGACACGTCAATCCGTTTAGGAGCGGAGTATCTGTCGGAGCTGTCGGAAATGTTTCCTAACTTAATGGAAGCGGTCGCAGCTTCGTATAACGGCGGCGAAGACAACGTCGCGCGCTGGGTCCGTAGGGCGAAACAGAAAGATGCCGGCGTCTTCACGTCGGAAATTGGGTTCGACGAAACGAAGGCATATGTCCAAAAGGTGATGAACAACTATCGCGTCTACCAACAGTTGTACACCGCGGACCTTAAGAAAAAGTAGGCAGCGGCACCCACTGGTCTCGCTTGCGATCGCTGCTGATTACTAACCTTTACGGTACGTCCGGACTAAACCGCCGATCTTCAAAACCAGTAGCACCTTCTCTTCTTCGCAACGGATCCGGCCCTCGATATCCTCGGGGCAGTATCCCCAGCCTCACGAGCGCGTTGTAATATTCGTAGCGAAGTGTCACCGCTCCCACGGGTCGCGAATCCAAATCCATATTTACCCACTGCACGTCATTCCGAACGGAACGTCCGATTCCCGTCGCCGCATAATCATCGTCACGCGGGACCGGCGCGGCTTTCGCAGAAGAACCTGACTGCACTCTCGAATCACCCGCGGTGTTGGGCGCTTCGTTGCGCTCAATGCCATCGCTATCCTCATGAACGCGGCGTGACGGCGGCGGCATGATAGGAATAACCGTAATCGGCCGAACTTCGCGGAAGAAGACAGCGGAGATCACACCAAGGTTGGACGTTTGTCCCAGTTTTGCTCCATATGAATCCTCTTCCGAAGTAAAGTAGAAGCGCCGCGCACGTTCAGAACTCATTTGCCAACCGTTGATCGTTATTGTCCCGTACGGTTCGATAACCCATTTACTCGCATTCCACGCAGTAGTATGCCGCGCATCGATGGTGTTCAAGCCATCGACAGATAAGGAAACGGCCACCCTGAAGGGCATGGGGTTTCGCACTCGCACCTCGTATTCGGCTCCTGCAATCGCTTCGACGTAACTTCTTCCCCGCCCATAGAATTCGTTCAGCGGTTGCCCATTCACGAGAATCGTCAGGTCAAAATTCGACGCTATCCGATCTGACTGCACCGGTTCAAAGACCTTGTAGTCATTAGCCGGGGCAGCTTGACGTCCAAACAAACTGCCAACGCCGACCAGTGTCGCGACGGCAGCGCAGCCAACGAACAAAAGAGTTTTCATAAGCTTTATCCTTTCTTAGGCAATAATCGCCATTGAAAGAACGAGGCCATCTCGGTGCGCTTGCATAAAAAACAAGCGCCCGAATTGACCACCCACAGTCTGTTGAGTAAATAGGCTCGTGAGGCTACAATTACGCGCCAATCTCACGACTGGTCGTACCGAGATCGCTTGTTTTAGGGAGAGACTCGATGGAATACGTATTGACCGCAACTAAAGACGAGGCGCGCGCCGGCTCGTACTACGACAAAATTGCGGCTTTCTACGACCTGACCTTCAAACTGAACGGCTATGGCCGTTCACTCGATCACTATTTCTCTCTTCATCCGCTGCCTGTTTCTCCCGATGCACGAATACTGGATGCGGGATGTGGAACCGGTTTGCTGACGTTGGCGCTCGTCAGGAATTTGCGTTTTCCGGTAAAGATTACCGCACTGGATCTGTCAGCGACGTCTCTTAATGCAGCAGAAAAAGCCCTCGCAGAAAGTCCGGGACGGACGTCCGACGTTACTTTCACTGAGGGTAATTTGTTGTCGTTACCTTTCTCTGATAACTCACTGGATTTGGTAGTGACGAGTGGCGCTCTTGAATATGTACCACTCGATGAAGGCATGGCTGAGATTGCACGCGTCCTTGCGCCCGGTGGTCACATGCTTCATTTGCCGTGCAGGCCAACCCCGGCGAGCACATTTCTTGAAATACTCTTCCGCTTTAAATCTCACCCGCGTCAAAAAATACTGACGGAAACCGAGCGGCACTTCCGCATGGTCCATGAGTATCGCTTTCCGCCGTTGCATATTATCGGCTGGAGCAAGACGGCGATGCTTGCGCAAAAGCGTTAACCCGATTTGTAGTTTTGAAGAATTACTTTTCCGGGCAGGACCTGGGCGGTCGCAGGAATTCAAAGCAGAAGCGCCACCTGAACGCTACTTGTCCGATCTATTCGCGGAAAGACGGATCGAAACGATCAAGTTTTCGCATCAGGCCAGGCCAGGTTAGCTGCGCACCTTGACCCACGGTGACGGCGCCGACCTGCGAGGAAATGTTCTTGAGTATGTCGTTTGAAATGGGTACCAGTTTGTTACCGCCTGCTTGCGCCAGTATCTGAATACGACATGCACTCTGCAACATGTACATAGCGAGGAACGCTTCGGCAGGGCTTTTTCCAATCGTCAATAAGCCATGATTTCGCAAGATAAGATTCGTCTTGTTTCCCAGGTCGTCCACCAGCCGCGGCTTCTCGTCTTCATTCAGCGCCACACCTTCGTATTCGTGATACGCCAATGACGATAGCGAGAAAAGGGCTTGTTGTGAGATTGGCAACAGACCATTAGCTTGAGCCGAAACGGCGATGCCACAGTCAGTGTGCAAATGAATTACACAAAGCGCGTCTTCGCGCGCCGCATGTACTGCACTGTGAATCGTAAAGCCCGCCGGATTGATGAAGTATGGAGTGGGCGTCACGATGTCGCCGTTCAAATTGATTTTGACAAGACTAGAAGCACTTATCTCTTCAAACATCATTCCATAAGGATTAATTAGGAAATGATGTTCGGACCCCGGCACGCGCGCAGACAAGTGAGTGAAAATCAAATCGTCCCAGCCGTAAAGCGCGACGAGCCGGTAACCAGCAGCCAGATCAACACGAACTTGCCATTCCTCGGCTGATACCTGGTCGCGAACACTGGTAGACTTCGGCGCTGAGCTCATCTATTTAATTGGCACCAGACGAATGATGCGATCATCGTCGCTGGCGGGCGAACCTCTGCCGTCACGGTTAGAAGTTGAAAAATAAAGATAGCCGTCGGGTCCCTGGGCCACATCGCGAATACGCCCGTATTTTCCTGCCAATAGATTTTCCTGACTTGCGACCGTCCGCCCATTCAATACCACGCGAATCAAACGCCGGCCTGCCAGGCATCCGAAGAAGAAGTTGCCGTTGAACTGCGGAAATACGGAACCGCGGTAAAACATTCCGCTCCCCGGCGCGCACGACGGCGTGTACTCAAGCAGTGGCGACTCTAATCCGGCGCGCGTCGCGGTATGATGAATCAACGGCCAACCGTAATTCTTTCCTTTTTCAAGAATGTTGACTTCGTCGCCGCCGCCTGGTCCATCAAAACCACTGGGCCCATGCTCGGTTTCAAACAGCAGGTTTGTTCCCGGTTGAAAGTCGATCCCCTGCCCGTTGCGATTTCCAATGGTCCAGATTTCTGCGCGCGCATTCGACTGTCCTACAAAAGGATTGTCGGAAGGAATCGTTCCATCATCATTCAAACGCAGCGTCTTGCCGGCAAGTGAATCCAACTGTTGCGCAAGCTCCCGTTCCGTCGCGTCACCGGTAGTGATGTAAAGCTTTCCGTCGGGGCCAAAACGCAAACGACAACCGGCATGAAACTGGGCGGCTGGAATGTTGTCGATTATTACTTTTCGCTCGACCAGACCTTGGTCGCTCTCCCGGTACCGAACAACGCGCACGCGCTGTCCTTCGCCGCGAAATGCGTACGAAAGATAAAGAAAGTGATTAGAAGCAAATTGCGGATGCACTGCGAGGCTCATCAAACCGCTTTCGCCGCTCGGCTCAACGTCGGGAACGGTAAACAAGGGCGCAGCCTGCAATTTGCCATTTTGAAAAACGCGTACGCGGCCGGGGCGTTCGGTAAAAATCATGCGACCATCCGGCGTCCAGACTATGGACCACGGTACTTCAAGTCCGCTGACAACTGTTTCGACGCGGAATTGGACGGGTTCGCTTGGCGCCGATCCTTGTCTTTGGTCGGCGGCGGTTGATTCAACCTCGCCTGCGCCCCGGCCCGGCGGCGCGTGACCGCAAGCGATTGCCATCACCAGCAGCGCGAGCAGCCATGCGATTGTTGGTCTGTTCATAGCTGAAATTTGCCGGTAGCCTCGGGTAATAACTCTCTTAGAGATCAATGCTGGATGTACTCGTGCAGCAGTTTGATTTCGTCCCCTTGCTCGCTTAATTCGACTCGCATCAGATCGCGCATTGAGAGCATGCCGACCCAACGCTCGCCATCGACGACGGGCAGATGTCTGGTACCAATCAGCTCCATGCGCTCCAGCGCCTGGTGCGGCGTCTCGTCGCAATTGATCACCGCACGCAACTCGCTCGTAACGTCGCCCACTTTTATCGAAGCCGGATCGCGTTGCAGCACCACGACGCGACGCAACACGTCGCGCTCGGAAAAAACACCAAGCAGCTTGCCGCTCTCATCAACAACGCAAACAGCGCCAACGTTGCGCGCTGCCATAAACTCGGCTGCGTCCTGAACTGACGCTGACGCACTCATCGAATAAGGTTCGCGGTCGCGTATGACATGCCTTATGAGCATC
>DATENN010000318.1:0-4188 GCA_035275045.1 Pyrinomonadaceae bacterium | reverse complement strand
ATCTTCCTGTTCCACCGGCCTCAGTTTGTCGATTAAAAGCGACCGGCCGCGGTGCAAGCGAGAACGCACAGTTCCGACCGCGCACTTAAGGATTTCCGCCGCTTCCGCATATGACATTTCCTGCAAATCACAGAGCACTACAACTTCACGATACTTTTCCGGCAGGGCCAGCACGGCCCTGCGTACTGAAGTTATAGACTCACGTCGAAGCAACTCATCGCCAGGCCCATGGTTAACAGCAGCGATTCCACATTCGTCGTGACCTTCTTCGTCAAGAGACACGTAAAACCTCTCGCGGTGCGCGCGGCGTAGAACATGATTTCGAGCGACCCCCAAAAGGAAGCTGTTCACCGTTCCCCGCTGACAATCAAAGGCGTGACCCTCGCGAATCAGCACCATAAACACTTCCTGCGTTACATCCTCGGCTACTGCGGGCGAGCCCGACATGTGCAAAGCAAATCGATAAACACCATCGTGCCGCCGCCGGTATAAGTGCCCAAGCGCATCTTCGTCACCGGCGAGCATCGCCTGTAGCAATTCCGTGTCCGATTGGTTGTCGTACTGGTTCATCCGGAACCTTGGGTATGGTGTGCTAGCGATATTCACTTGAGGCTGCCCGAAAGTTCCATTTAATTCATTTTCATTAATTGAAGGAAGTGAGGCGAACGGCGCCGTAGGTCGAGCCAGTCGTCAAACATTTCGGGTTCCTGGAGCCACACGGTCAACCATTGAACGATTTCGGCAGCTTCGCGTTTCGTCTTCTCATCAACTGCACGACTCCTTGAGACCAGTGTTGCGTCTTGCTTCAATGCTAGTGCGAGACTGCGGATGCGTCGCACGGATTCTTCATCTCCAGCGCCTTCAAATCTCTGCTTGATTTCTGTGAACTTCGCGAGAGTTTTCTCGGCAGCTTCAAGACTCGCGACATCGACTTCGTCAGCAGTCAGCACTCCATTCATCTGACGCCGCCGCCATTCGCGATCAAACTTAAAAACTTCAGGGTGCCGCAGCACCGCGCCTTCGTCGGCCACGACGCGCGCAATCGCCGCGGGACTTTCGATCCCACCTTCTCCAAATCTCTCGCGCAGCGCCTCCTGAATCCGTTCAAGCTCCACTGCGCCGACAGATTCGCAATCGAGTGCCTCCCAAACCTCGATAATCAGATCAGTCTTTGTTCGTGCGCGCCAGTCAACCATGGTTACGACTATTCGCAGATTACACAGATTACGCAGATTAGAAATGCACGACAAAGCAGAATCAACTTAGGTGCGCTCTCCTAATCTGCGGATTCTGTGGAAGCTTTAATTCTCGGTAGTTTTTACGACGGTGGTGCCACTAGAGTAAACTTTGCGGCGATCATGCTTCGTCCAATCTCCACGTCGATATTATTCGTCCTTGCGATCGTAATCATCGCGGCCAGCGTTGTCACCGGCCAACCGTCCGCGCGACGAATTGCGCGAATTGAAATCGAAGGATTGCAGCGGCTGCCAGCCCAGGAGGTTATCGCGACGAGTGGACTAAAAACAGGAGTGCCGTTCTCGATCGACGAAGTTGACGCCGCCGGATCGAAGCTGGTGGAGAGTGGCTTATTCGCCAAAGTTGGTTACCGCACCAAGACTAGTGGAAACGACGTCACCGTAACGTTTCAGGTTGAGGAAGCGAAGAACAACCTATCTCCAGTCAGCTTCGACAACTTTGTTTGGTTCACTGATGCGGAACTTACCGCCGCGATCAAGCGAGCCGTGCCGTCTTACAATGGAACCGCCGCGGACTCCGGAAATTCAACGGACATGATTAAGGACGCGCTGCAAAAACTGCTGGACGAAAAGCAGATTAAGGGAACGGTTGAATACGCGCCGTGGTTCATTAGCCCGGTTATGCAGGAGCACATGTTCAGCGTCAATGGCGTCAATATTCCGATTTGCAAATTGGAGTTTCCCGGTTCACATAACATCACCGAAGAAATACTCATCAAGAGTTCGAAGCAACTGACCGATGCTGACTATTCAATGAAGTCTGCTGTGGCCTTCTCTAAATTTGTGCTGTTTCCGCTGTATCGTGAAGTGGGCCAATTGCGCGCGTCGTTCGGTGAACCGGTGGCGAAGTTTGAAGACAGCGAAAACTGCAAGGCCGGCGTAAACGTAACCATGCCGGTGAATGAGGGACCGATATATCGTTGGAACAAGGCCGAATGGGTTGGCAATCGCGTCCTCTCAACTGCTGAACTTGATGCGGCCATCGGATTTAAGAGCGGCGATGTTGCCAATGGTGTGAAGATCGACAAAGGCCTCGTCGAAATTGAAAGACTTTACGGACAGAGCGGTCATCTTGAAGCGCACACTCGAGCTGTGCCGAGCTTTGACGACGCTGCGAGCACTGTGAACTTCCGCATGGACGTGTCAGAAGGGCCGCAGTACAAGATGGGCAACCTCATCATCACCGGACTTTCAGCCAGTGAAACGGAAGCACTCCTCGCAACCTGGAAACTCAAGGCCGGCGAAGTGTTTAACTCCTCGTACGTGACCAAATTTTTCCGCACCGACGCGCGCGACGTTATGCAGCGAATTTTCTTCGCGCGCCAGGCAGCCGGCAAAAGTCCGCCGCAACCCACATCAACGGTCAAGCCGAACCGTCAAAATTTGCTGGCCGACGTGACGATAGAATTCAAGGACTAACCACCCCCCGCAATGTCTGAAGAGCCTGCTCGCCTGGAAAAAACTCGCGCTCTGTTTTCAAAGACTCTCGACGCATTCGCCCGGCACCCGTTTCACCATCATCGATTCTTTGGCGGCGGACATGCGCAGACGCTGGCGGCTTTCGCCTGGCCCAGGAAGCACCGGTTCAAGTCAGTGCGCGACGAGGAACGAATTTTCGAGACCGCGCCAGATGTCAAGGTGTTGGGTCATTGTCGTTGGCAACCAGAACGATTGGCGCACCCGACGTTGATCATCTGGCACGGCATCGAAGGATCAAGCGCATCGACGTACATGTTTGGGACGGCTGAGAAGGCCTTTCGTGCCGGGTTCAACGTCATACGCATGAACCTGCGCACATGCGGCGGAACCGAACACCTGACACCGACGATCTATCATGGCGGGCTCACGGACGACCTCCGCGAGGTTGTGAAGCAACTGATCGAAGTAGACAAGTTGAAGCAAGTGTTACTGGCAGGATTTTCCCTCGGCGGCAACATGGTGCTGAAACTTTCAGGCGAGTACGGTGACCAGCCGCCGCCTGAAGTGCTTGCGGTGGTTGCCGTTTCACCCTCAATCGATCTGGCAGCAAGTGCTGAACTGATCCTGAAGCGTTCGAACTGGCTTTATCATCGCGACTTTGTTTATCGCTTGAAGAAACGCGTGCGCACGAAACGACGTCTGTTTCCGGACCGGTACGACACCCGCGGTTTGTGGAAGGTGTGGACGCTGCGTGAGTTTGACGACAAGTTTACTTCTGGCGCGCACGGTTTCACCGGCGCGGATGATTACTACCACAAAGCCAGTTCCATCCGCGTTATTGATCGAATTCGCATTCCGACCATGATCATTCACGCGCAGGATGATCCGTTCATTCCGTTCGCGCCGCTTACGGACCCGCTGGTTACAAACAATCCCTACATCCTGTTGGTCGGACCGGAACGCGGTGGCCACGTGGCTTTTGTATCCGACGATCCGGCCGAAACCGCAAATCCATCAGCACCCGCCGATCACTCAGGACTCAGCACTCAGGACGACTCAGGACTTCTTACTCAGGACTCACCACTATTCGACCGTTTCTGGGCGGAGAACCGCCTGGTCGAGTTCTGCAAGCTAGCCAGAGACATTGAGTAACCAATGGTTTTCAGCGGGCGGCCTGCTGGACCAATCTGAACGTGCCAGCATTTCCCTCGAAGTACTAAGCAACAACATCGCAGTGCTAGAGGACGAGATCCGAATGTAGTCGATACCAATCGAATCTGTGTTTGTGCCACCCTGTCCATTTCCGGTTGGATCCAAGCGAACTCCCGTAATCGTCCCCGTCCATTTTCCGTTATTTGCCATAAAGATCGCGTACCTCACGAAGCTTGCGTTGCCGCACAACGAGCAGTTGGAAACGGTGAACACGACCTTCTTATCCTCCGAGAAGAAATTTTCCGCTTGGGTCTTGAAGTAGACCGCGCCCGTGTTATCCAGACCGTTACTCGCCATCCGG
>DATENN010000317.1:0-3042 GCA_035275045.1 Pyrinomonadaceae bacterium | reverse complement strand
TTCCAAAACCTCGTCGGCTGTACCTTCAATACTAAGCGTGCAACCTCGCTCGCTCGGATGAAGACGGCAGTCGATCACTTTTCTTTCGTTAGTCATATTGATCTCCGTTGGTTAGAACCTATTTAGCTGCATTCAACCCTTTCGCCTGATCGATTCTTTGCGACAGCGTCTGCGCTAATTCGGAGCCCGGCGGTGTTTTTGACAGCAGTCGCTGCCAATAGTCGATAGCTTGTTTATAGTTCTTTGCTTCAAAGGCAGAACTGCCCGCAAGCTCCATCGCCTTGGGATTGTTAGGATCCAGCCTTAGCGATTTCTTGATCAAGTCTTCCGGCGCGCCGCGCAGACTGCGGCCGTTCGCCATCGCCAGGGCAAAAGCATAGTCCGCCCACAGGTCGGCGTCGTCGGTTTTCAGCGCCGTTGCTTTGGCATACGCGCCGGATGCTTCTTTGTATTTTTCCAGCGAGCTATACGAGCGGGCTAGCATCATCCAACCTTCCGCGTCATTAGGCGACTGCTCAAGTCGCTTTGCGAGATTGGCTACGTTGGCTTCAATGCTTTGCTGCGTCATGCCTGCGTTCGGTTGCACATCTGCGGCGGCGGGCGCTTCCTCTGCGGTTTGTGGCCGTCCGGACGGTCGCGACCATGGATTGCCGATTTGCAAATAGAAAGCAACGGCGATCAGCGGTATTGCCAATGCAACCGCGTACGCTGGACTGCGCGTGCCCGTTTCAGTTCTCGTCGTCTCTTCGACCACGTCAACGTCTTCGAGCATCCGTCGTTCAATTGCATCGCGATCCAATTGATATTGTTCCGGAGCGACAATTCCGTTTTTCAAATCCGCTTCCAACTCTGCAAGCTGATCGCGATACACATCGATGTTCGCGCCTTTGCTTTCGTCCGGGGTCGAATTGCCGTTCGCTTTTAACAGCGGCGGCAGCACAAACGCCAGAGCGATCGCCACCATCGCCGCACATATGAGCCAAAAAAGCATCACGCTGTTTTTTCCTCTCCAGTCTCGAGCAGAGCTTCGGCACGCCGGCGCTCCTCGGCCGAAAGTGGCGCTTCGACAATTTGACCGCTGCGTTGTTTCAGATAGCGAAATAGCAATAGCAGCCCGCTGAGTAGCAACACAAACGGGCCAAACCAAAGCAAGTAGGTGGTGGGATCAACCGGCGGCCGATAGAGCACGAACTTTCCGTATCGAGCAGTCAAAAAATCGATAATCTCCTTGTCCGACTTGCCGGCTTTCATTTGCTCGCGAATTTGGTTGCGCAGATCCTCAGCAAGATCCGCTCGCGAATCAGCCAGCGTTTCGTTCTGACAAACCAGGCAGCGCAACTCTTTCGACAACTTCATTACACGCTCTTCGAGCGCCGGATCGTCTGCCATTGGCCGCGCATCGCCGGCGAAGTTGGGCATCGCCATCAGTGTCAGCATTAAGATCGACGCGAGCACAAACCAGTGTTCGCGACGAGCGGACAGCCAGCGTTTGAAAGACAAGTTCATTTGGTTGACCGACTATTTATTCAGTTGTTGTGCCAGCGGCAGAATTGTCTTCTGCCAAACGTCCGGAGTCACCGGTCCAATTTGCTTAAACCGAATGACACCGTCGCGGTCGATCAAATACGTTTCCGGCGCGCCGTAAACTCCATAATCGATGCCGACGCGGCCGTCACTGTCCGACGCGCTCAAGACGTATGGATCGCCGAGTTCACCCAACCACGACAATGCATCTTCCCGCTTATCTTTGTAATTGAGTCCATAGATTGGTATGGCCGCGGACCGCGCATATTCAAGCAGCAGCGGATGTTCGTCGCGACAGGTTACGCACCACGAGGCCCAAACATTGAGTAGCCAAACTTTTCCGCGCATGTCCTGCGCTGAAAAACTCTTTGCGGGATCGCGCAACTGCGGAAGTTGAAAAGCCGGCGCCGGTTTATTGATCAACGGAGATGGAACTTCGTGCGGATCTTTGCGCAGGCCAATTGCCAGAAATGCAACCAGCACAATGAAAATTCCAAGCGGGATTGCAAAACGCGTCATGATTCCTTCGCGGCAGCCGCCATCGCCGGGATGGGCGTAGCTGTAGTAGCGCGCATCGCTTCCCGTTGTTTGCGAGCGGCGAGTGCGTAACGCCGATCACTCAGCGCGAGACCGCCGCCCATTGCCATCAATAAAGCGCCGCCCCAAATCCAATCTACAAACGGTTTGTAGTAAACGCGCACGCTCCAGGCGCCGCCACTGACGGGCTCACCAAGGGAAAGGTACAGATCACGAAACAACCCGGTATCGATCGCCGTTTCTGTCATCACATTTTGCGTCGCGGTGTATTGGCGCTTTTCGGGAAACATGCGATTGGTAACGACGCCGTTTTTGCTGACTTCGATTTCAGCACGCGCCGCCTGATAGTTTGGCCCAACCGCATTCGTCACTCCGATCAGCTTGAACGTGTAGTTGCCGGCGTTGACCGTGTCGCCGACGTCCATGCGCACGTCCTGTTCGGATTGATAACCGGTGACCAGCGTGATGCCCACGATGAAAACTGCCACGCCAAGATGCGCGAGGTGCATGCCGTAGTAACTTCGCGTTTGCGTGCGCAACTTCTGCAACGTGCTGAGTTGGCCGGATGTCGTCTTAACGCGTTCACGGATATTGAGGAGCACAGTCAGCAGAATCCAAATCGCCAGCATCAGCCCAAGCGCAACCAGCGGTTTCCACTGGCCCAGCACGAAAGGTAGTAAAAGCGCCGTGATTACTGATGCCGCGAGAGCCCAACGCAGGCGCACCGCAAGTTCGGGCAAGCTGGCTTTCTTCCAGCGAGCGATTGGACCAACGCCCATCAAGAACGCGGCGGGCACCATCAGCGGGACGAAGACGCTATTGAAGTATGGCGGGCCTACTGAAAGTTTTCCCATGCCCAACGCGTCTATAATTAACGGGTACAACGTGCCGAGCAAAATCGACGCAGCCGCAACCGTCAACAGTACATTGTTGGAAAGCAGTAACGACTCGCGCGAGATCACCTCGAACTTTCCGCCTAAT
>DATENN010000316.1:0-4854 GCA_035275045.1 Pyrinomonadaceae bacterium | reverse complement strand
ACGCCTGCTCTTCATTCACGTTGCGCGAAACGCGCGACCGTAACAGCTCATCAGTTCGTCGCAGTCGATCCGTCAACGCGCTTAACATCTCGAGCGCAACGTCCGGATTCGAGCGCACAAACGCCAGGAAAGCCGGACGAGAAAGAATGGCGAGTCGCGCATCCTCGACTACGCGCGCATCGGCTGAGCGCATGCGGCCGTCGATCAAGGCCATTTCGCCAAAAAAATCGCCCTGCGCAAGATCGGCGAGCGTAACTTCGGTGCCGTCTTCGTCAGTGATGCTGATACGTACCCGGCCGCTCTCGATCAAATACATGGCATCGCCGCCGTCGCCTTTATGAAAAAGCTGCTGCTCGGCCGGAATGTCTTCAAACGCCAGCAGCTCACGCAGTTCAACCGCTGCGTGATCATCGAGCGAACCAAAAAGCGGCACGGATCGCAGCGCTTCAAGAGTCATTTCCTGGCCGTTATCAGACATCGGGTTTTAATCCTCCGCAGTTATCCTTCAGCGATCACCTTACCGTCTTTCATTTGAATGATGCGATCAGCGAAACTGGTCGCCAGTTCCCGATCGTGCGTCACCATCAAAACCGTCAGCCCGTCCTTGCTCGCCATGCCGCGTAATAATTCCAGCAACTCGTGCGCTCGGGTTGAGTCAAGATTGCCGGTTGGCTCGTCTGCCAAAAGTACTTTCGGGTTGTTGCCGAGCGCGCGTGCGATGGCGACGCGTTGCTGTTCTCCGCCCGACAACTCACCCGGCCGGTGAGTGGCGCGATCTGAAAGTCCAACTCGGCCTAACAACTCGGCGGCCTTACGAGTTCGCTGGCCGCCGCGCAAACCGCCGAAGGCTAACGCCAGGCCGACGTTCTCTTGCGCGCTCATCGTAGGAATAAGATTGAAGTTCTGAAAGATCATACCCACCGAATAGCGGCGATAGCGGGCCATCTCTTTCTTACTGAAAGGTCCAATCGATCTTCCGTTGAATAAAACTTCGCCGGCTGTAGGATGGTCCAAGCCGCCAAAAATATTCAGCAAGGTACTCTTGCCGGATCCTGAGGTCCCTTGAATCGCAACGAACTGGCCTTCATCAATCTGCAACGAAATGCCATCGAGCGCGGCAACGGTGCTGCTGCCCATTTGATAAACCTTTGAGACTTCACGCGCTTCAATTAGTGACATTCAGAATTACTTTTGGTTCGCGGATAGAGCGCAGATCACCGTACGCAACTGCTTTTTTACGGCCGCGTAATCCGCCTGCATCAGCGTTCCTCTGCGGCTGCTTTCCTTACGCGCCACAATTGAAACTGTTGTTCGTCGAATCCCTTAAGCATCATTTCAAACGGAACGGCCTCGAGCTTTTCTACCTGGATAAGAGCACGAACTTCCGGGTCATCGTAGATCGGACCAGAGATTACCACGTCATTACCGGTGGAGAGTCCTTCCAAACGCGCTGCCATATTCACCGTTGATCCGAAGTAGTCAAGCCGATCGTTAAGCGTTACCGCAATGCAAGGCCCCTCGTGAATGCCTGCTTTCAAAGTTAACGGCGCCATGCCGTTCGGAGGTTCCGCAAGAAATTTCTGCGCCCCCAGCATTGCTTTCAGCGCGCCTGCCGGACGGCGGAAAATCGCCATCACCGCGTCGCCAATTGTTTTCACCAGCGCGCCGTCCTCTTCAGCAATAAAACGTTTGAGCACATCGAAATGATTCATCACCCGGCCAAATGCCGTAGCGTCGCCAATCTCGCGATACAGTCTGGTCGAGTCGCGCAAGTCAGTAAAAAGTACCGTCAATGTGCCAACCGAAATTTGCTCGCCGGGCCGCAATGCCTCAGTCGAAAACAGATCGCGAAACGTCTGCAGCGCCGTTACTTCAGCCGCGGTCGCCGCCTGATCGGTCCACGCCAGTCGTTCCAGGATTAGCAACTGTTCCGCTGCCGTTTGATTTTCGAGTCGTAAGGAAGAAACAGAGGACAACTTGAGCTGCTCATGCGGCCAACCCGCTTCGTCAATCTTAATCGTGGCATTGGCAGTTCCGTTGTCCTTCGTTACAGCAACGTCAAGTCCGCCCGAAAGTTCGAGCGCGCGCATGCGATAGCTGCCGGTCTCCAGTGGCAAATTCAATTCGCGCCAACTCCCCGCCGGTAATAATTGCTGGGCCACAATGTGCGGTGTGTGCTGTGGACTGCCCATGCAGAAGTCCTGCATCGTCGTAAGGCGCAACGTTGGGTTCGGGCGAAACGTTACTTCGACGAAACGATCAAAGTTCACCTTGAAATCGATCCGGCAAGTTTCGCAATGCAACTCTGAACTGATCTCACTTAGCGACTCGCCGGTCTGCTTCGCACCGCGGCAGAGGGGACACAAGAGTTCCCACTGCAAATCGAGCAGTCCTGCACGCGTAGCGCGCAAACACAATTCGAGCACGTTCCGTCGCGGCACGTTCCACTTGTCGGCCAGTTCATATGGACGTATGCGCGCCACAGCAAAATCGTCGCCATACTCGACAAGTCTGACCAAATGCTCGATCAGACCACGATCAGATTCTGCGGCCAGTCGCTGCGTGATGATTTCGATGCGTTCGAGTGCAGCGGGACTCAATTTCAGTTCATCGTTGCTGCGGGCGGGCATTGCGCCGGCGGCCATCTCGTCGTAACTGTGAAATGCACGCGCGAACCGACGGCCGCTGACGAATCGGAACTGTAGCGCGACGATTAACGCGCCGGCCAATGATCGCGGCTTAACGAAAACGTCATAGCTAAGTTTCGTTCCGCCGCTGGGCTTTGGTTCGAGTTGGGCGAGCGCGCGCAACTCTCTCATTGGGCCTTTGCTATAGGTCCGCGCCACGCCGAAGCGCGAAGGCCGCACCCACTCAAACGGCTGCTCTTCCCACTCGACGTTCATGCCGTAAACGGAAAGCCGCAGCCGCCGGCGCGCATTTTTCAAGCGCTCCTTTTTTGTAGTCGGCTCGACCGCCGGCACACCGGCATCGCGATTGAAGCGGTTCGTGTCAGAGACGAAAGGCCACAACTGCTCCGGCGAAGATCTCAGATCGTATTCCCAGTGATAATGGAGTTCGCGGTAGGACATTTTGGGGGAAACGCGAAAGCGAGACTTTAAGAAGGGCGGAAGAGATTATTTGTCATTCATCATTGGCATTGATCATCTGTCATTGATCATTTGGCATTGATCGTTTGGTATTGATCGTTTCGCATTGATCATTTGGCATTCATTTCGATGTTCATGCAGGTATTGCTTACTAAATGACAAATGATCAATGTCAAATGATCAATGAGAAATGATCAGACTTCCTTGTACTCCGAATCAACGTCTTCGTCAGACGAGGCGACGCGATAATTCCTGGACTGCACCTGCGTCGTGATCAGCAAATCAGTTTTGGTCTTCAACAAGTCGGCGCGGTTGTAAACCGACAATTCGAAGTTATAACCGTGGGTAATTGCGTCTTTGGGACAAGCCTCCACGCAGTACCCACAAAATATGCAGCGGCCGTAATCGATGTTGTAAACCTCGGCGTAGCGCTCATCAACGCCGATACGATCTTCAGGCAAACGCGGATCGTCCTTAGCGATGATGTAAATGCATTCCGAAGGGCAGGCGGCGGCGCATAAGAAACAAGCCACGCACTTTTCTTTACCGCGCTCGTCGACGTGCAGCAGATGTTGCCCGCGATACCGAGGCTGCATAGTTACGGGCTCTTCGGGATATTGCACGGTCCACTTGCGTTTGGGAATGTACGACAGCGTCACCCCCATTCCCTGGATGATTGCTTTGGTGGATTGAATGACTTCAGTAATTATTGACATTGATTAATACGCGGTCTTTGGTCTTTGGTCTTTGGTCTTTGGTCTTCGACCTTCCGTCTTCCCTCTTCGCCCTTCGCCCTTTGCTCTCCGCCCTTTGCTCTTTGCTCTCTGCTCTTAGCCCTTTGCTCTTAGCCCTTTGCTCTTACTCTTCGCCGTTCCCATTTAGCGGCGTAACGTCAGAACCGGTCGCCTGCCAGCGCCCGTCTCGCCAGACGAACTTGTCGGTAAAGTTAAATGCCGCTTCCTTATCGTTTGCTTGTAGGCGAATCATACCAGTTAACGTTGCCCGATCGCCTAACAGACTGACCTTTAAATCCTCAAAATTCCATTTTTGAATATTGGTATCGCGTTCGAGAGTCTTCAGGTACTCGGCTTTTCCCTGGGGTTTTCCTTCACTCGACTTACCCACATAATCGTCGGCCAGAATTCGATCCAACTTCTTCTTGTCGGCATTAATGTTTGCGACCGTCCAGTCATTCTCGAGGTCGGTTAGTTGAGCTAATACCTCGTCGCGATCGGTAGGTGGCGGCGCATTTTCGTTAGTGTTGTCGCTGTTAAGGTTTTCGTCGCGGGCATTCGTGTTTACATTCGCGTTCGAATTCAACGACGGCCGATTGTCATTCGCGCGCCGATTCGAGTTGGCATTCACAGGTGTCGCCGACCGCAGCATCCGCGGCATCAAGAAAACAGCAGCGATTCCCAAACCCACGACCGCGATCAGCACTAATGCAAACACGCCAACAACCCACGGCCAAACTCTCCGTCGCGAGGCTGGTGCAGCGTATGACGGCGGTTGATAAGCGGGCGGGCTTGATTTTGCCGGTTCGCTGCGGCTCGCCGACGTGTTAACGACAGTTTCTTCCTGAGTGTCAGAGACTGGCGCGAGCGGCGTCCCGTCATCTGTGCAGAAGATCAGGTTGGGTTCAGTAAAAACTCGCTTGCAGGTAGGGCAGCGTTTCATGCCATGTGTCCGAGCAGCTCGCTCCGAAAATCCTCAGTCTCTGCGATCAGCTTCAGCTTGTGCTCACGCA
>DATENN010000315.1:0-4688 GCA_035275045.1 Pyrinomonadaceae bacterium | reverse complement strand
GCCTCTCCTCGTTGTTATAGGGCGTGCTCATAGTCGGCAACACAGTTACGCGGCCTTAAGATGAATAAGCCGTGCGTCGTTCTTCGCCCGGTGTGGTCCAATCGTAAAAGCCTGCGCCGGATTTTTTGCCCAGCTTGCCTTCCTGGACCATGCGGCGCAAAAGCTCTGGCGGACGAAACGTTTCTGACCCAAGTTCTCGATAAAGATATTCCGCAATATTTAAGCGAATGTCCAGACCAACATGATCCGTGAGCTTTAACGGTCCCATCGGATGGTTGTAGCCCAACTCCATCGCCGTATCAATGTCTTTCGCGCTCGCGACGCCTTGTTCGACCATGCGCATCGCCTCTAACCCGAGTGCTACACCCAGGCGACTTGATGCAAAGCCAGGCACATCCTGGACGACAATCGGTTCCTTGCGCATGCGCTGCGCTACTTGGCGAACAGTCTCAACTGTATCATTACTCGTCGCTTTCCCGACTACAATTTCGACTAGCCGCATAATGTGGACTGGGTTGAAAAAATGCAGTCCCACAACTTGCGCCGGTTGCTCGGAGGCATGAGCCAGTTCTGTGATAGAAAGCGAAGACGTATTAGTCGCAAAGATGAATGACTGCTGCGCCGGTTGTTCCAGTTCGCGCAGCAACTGCTGCTTAATTTCCATTTTCTCGGGCGCAGCTTCTATTACGAGGTCGGCAGTCGCAACTTCAGCAAGTTCAGTCGTGCCGTGAATGTGTTGCAGGATGGAGTCGCGATCGTCTTCGGTAAGTTTTGCGAGTTGAATGCCCTTTGCCAGGTTGCGCTCGATAGCTTGAATCCCGCGCGCCAGTGCCTGGTGATCTATGTCGCGCAGGATTACCTGATAGCCGGCGGCAGCGGCCACTTGTGCGATGCCGTGGCCCATCGTGCCGGCGCCAATCACACCTATCGTTTTAATTGTTTGCGGGGCGATGCCAGGCTCTCCAATCGTTTCACGGCAAACGAGCTTTGCGCGATTCCAACAGCTCGTGTTCGACTACTCAAGTAGCGCTAGTTATACTATACGCACAACCGAAAAGGCTATACTTTCGGGCATTTAGTCCAATTTTTTCGCTTCTCAAACTACAGCGAACGAGGTTGAGATGGCCACACAAACGCGCAACAAAGAAGTAGTCATTATTGGGTCCGGCCCTGCCGGTTTAACCGCCGCAATTTATTCCGCACGCGCCAATCTCAAGCCGTTACTAATCGATGCGCCGGTCGATGCCGAAAAACAGACGGCGCCGGGCGGGCAGCTAATGATCACAACTGAAGTAGAAAACTATCCCGGCTTTGCTGAAGGTATCCAGGGGCCCGATCTGATGATCGAGTTTCGCAAACAGGCGGAACGCTTCGGGACAGAATTTTTGGAAGAGTGGATAACGGAAGTCGATCTCAGCGAACGTCCTTTTATGCTGCGCACTGACAGCTACATCATCAACGCGCAAACATTAATTATCGCTACCGGCGCCTCGGCAAAGTGGCTTGGAATTCCGGGCGAGGCCAAAGTGCCGAACGGCTTTGGCGGCAACGGCGTTTCTGCTTGCGCTACATGCGACGGACCGTTGCCAGCGTTCAGGAACAAAACGTTGGTCGTCGTTGGCGGTGGCGACACGGCAATGGAAGAGGCGACCTTCTTAACGCGCTATGCAGCGAAGGTTTACGTGGTCCATCGTCGCGACAAGCTGCGAGCGTCGAAGATTATGCAGGAGAAAGCCTTTAAGAATGAAAAGATCGAGTTCATTTGGGACAGCGCGGTCGGCGAGATCGTGGGACAGCACGACATCGGCGTGACCGGCGTAAGACTGCACAATCTTCGCACCAATGAGGAGCGAGATTTGCCCTGCGCCGGCGTTTTCGTTGCGATCGGTCATAAACCAAATACTGACTTGTTCCGCGGTCAGTTAGACATGGACGACGTCGGTTACCTGAAAACTTCCGGTCATTCGATGGCTACAAACATTCCCGGCGTGTTTGCCTGCGGAGACGTGCAGGACTCAATTTATCGCCAGGCAGTTACTGCCGCGGGAACTGGTTGCATGGCCGCGTTAGACGCTGAAAAATTCCTGGACCACTTGCCGGTGCCAATGCCGAGTGGCGAAGAAGTGACAATGGAAGGCGAACACATCACTCAGGATCACCGAGCCATCATCGAGCCGGATGGATCGATGGTCCCAAACAACGCTGAAAAAGTTTTGGTCGAGAAAAAGTAGCGCGAGCTTAAAGCAGAACGATGGAATCGTCTTTCTGACGTGGTCGCGCCGGCGGGCGAGGAGCCGGTTGATCGAGTTCGTATCGTTCGAAACGAAGCGGTTCGGAATTGTTCGGACACGCTTCGCAGTAAAAACCTAACTGTTTTTTTCGTTCCTCACAATTACTGCAATCCAGCGACTGGCCCACGCCTCGCAACGCATCAACCAACGGAAGCAAAATGCGGCCGCGTTCAGTCAGCCGATACTCGATGTGCGGCGGATTTCCCCCGAAATCAATACGCTCAACGAGCTTGTCCTTTTCCATATCTCGCAGACGAGCCACCAGCGTGCGACTGCTGATCGGAAACAGTCCGGTGTGCAACTCCATCGTGCGCTTTGGACCACCAGCGAGATCGCGGACGACGAGCAGCGTCCATTTGTCGCCCATCATCTGAAGCGCGCCGGCAATCGGGCAACCATCAATCTTTCGTCGTCGCATGGTTAGGCGGTTGTCTGAAACAGTTCAGAACGGTCTTTAAGCTCGTACTCGCGACTACGAAGCGAGCGGCTGTGCCGCATGATGAGTCTTACTTTACAACCGTGATTTCTCTAGTCGTTGTGTTATAGCCACCGTTATCAACAGGCTTGCCGTCTTTATCAACAAGCTCCAAACGCAGTGTGTGTTTGCCATTGATCCAACCTGACAGCCAAATCGGCTCCCACTTATCGATGTATTTAGCGTCGTCGTCGTCAACGATGTAGCGAACTCGATACTCGCCGCCGTCACCCTGAAGCTTCGCGCCGGTTAGCCAGAAATCAATCATGATTGGATCGGCATCTTCAGCTTTGTACTCGCCTTTGGGACGGCTGTAAGTGAGCAAGGGCTTAGTCGCATCAATCGCACCGGCATTGCTCGAGGCCATATCTTTTCCCTCGCGGGTTGGTTGCGGCGAGGCCGAAGAATTGTTATTCGCCATTGTTTGACCGTTGTTCGTGGTCGTTGGCTTAGCCGCATCGCCGCCGCCATTAACTGTGAACTCGACCATTTGAAACGCACCGTCGTTCTTGTAGCTCTCGTGCCACGGTCGCGATGGAAACACGCGCAAGGTGTGCCTTCCTGCAATGACGTTTCGCAACTCGAACGGCTGGTTCAAGTTGTAATACGCTTCGTAAGGCTGATTATCCAGAATGACGTGAATGTGATTGCCCTTGCCCGTCGCCGGGTCTTTGTGAGGCGTGTAACCCTTCAAATCACCAGACAGGTCCAGCTTCAACGCGACCGTTGATCCATTTATCACTGCGTCTTTGGCAGGCGAAACAATTTTCAATTTCGGTTGCGCATTGTCCTGCTCGCCACGGCCTTGCATTAGATCGACGATTTTCCGCGGACGGGGCACCAAAGTTAACGTCTGTGTAGCCGGTGGCGAAACGGTGGTGACGGCTGTAGTGTTTTTGTTCTCGTTGTCAGTCGTACAAGCGGCGAAGAGCAAGCCGGCAACTAACAGGAATAATGACCCTCGTGATCGAGGCATGGTTCCCTCCTGAAAAATTCGATTCAAAATGAACCAGGTTTAGTTTACTCCCGGAAGAGAGAGACGCCAACGTCGATTTTACAAAGCAAAGCTCAACCGGGTTGCAGCAATGTTAAGTCGGTCAGTAAAGAGCGAGCTGATTGCCCGCTCTGCCTTCACACCTTCGCGGTACGCGCAGCCGACGGTTTCTGCAATCGTTGCTCAACCATGGACCAATTAATGTTTGAGAAAAACGCCTCGATATACTTGGGACGCTCCGCGGGTTTGTAATCGAGCAGGTATGCATGTTCCCAAACGTCCATGACCAGCAGCGGATTGAACCCAGCGATATTGCCGGTTTCATGTAACGTGATCCAGTGATTCGACAACCGACCGTTAACCGGGTTCTGGTTACAGATGGCCCAACCAACGCCGCGCATCTTGCCGATGCCGACAAAGTCTGCTTTCCAAATTTCATAACTTCCGAACGTGGTTGCGGCCGCCTGCGCGAACTCTGTGTTACTGGCTGGATCGCCTGAGCCTCCGCCGGTCTTCAAATTGTCGAAGTAGTATTCGTGCAGCACCATGCCGTTGTACTCAAAACCCAACCGCCGGGTTAGTTCTGAATACGCGGGCATCTCTTCCTGATCAACGTTGCCGTCGCTGATGAACTGTGAAATCTTTTCAGTGAGCTTGTTGGTTTCTTTGACATAACCTTCGTAGAGCTTGAAGTGCATTTCAAGAGTTTCGTCCGAAATTCCATTAAGACCGCTAAGGTTAAATTGCCGCGCTGTATACGAGCCAATTGAACTCATAATTCCTCCACCCGTCTTTGATGGCCGCGACATGCGGCAATCCTGAATTATTCGGGTCAACGAACTATTGCGCCGGAATGTGCCGAATCAGTGGAAAGGCTGCGAATTTAATGTGCCGGTAAAAAAGCGGGGAATTGCTGAGGGAATTTGAA
>DATENN010000314.1:0-4207 GCA_035275045.1 Pyrinomonadaceae bacterium | reverse complement strand
GTTGACAAAGCTAAATGGCGAAGGTGTTAAGTTGGAAATGATGAGCAATCGCGGTGTGAAAGTCTGGCCGGGAGGACACGCGGAAACATTTTGCTCGGACCACTGGCGTTGCCGCTTTCTGTCGGAATCCGCCGGCGCCATTGTTGCGCACCCGCAAATCGTTGGTTTGTTGAATCGATTCGCCGGCGCAGGTTTTGATTTTATTAAGACCGAGAACCTTTACAACTTTGATGGCGAGCGCGGCTATTCGTTGGATCAAGGAGCGTAGGAATTAGGGATTTCGGATGGCGGATTTCGGATCCAAAACTGCGATCCACGGGATGCGAGGACGCACTTTATCAACAAGGGAAAACGTATGAAACACGACGAAAACGAGGTTGGTCCGACTGAGAAGTTGAGGGACCAATCGAGCCCGGCGGAACAGCAGGAAGGAACGCCCGGCGCGCAGAACCCTGACAACGAAGAGATCAAAGACGAGCAAAATCCAAACACGGAATAACCACGAACATGTCCAACATAGAACAAGACCAGCCACTAGTTGCCGTGATCATGGGCAGCAAATCCGATTGGGACACGATGAGTCATGCAGATGCGACGCTGACTGAATTCGGCGTGCCGCACGAGTGCCGCGTGATGTCTGCGCATCGCACGCCGCAGCTCGCTTCCGAGTTCGCATCCAGCGCCGACGGCAGAGGCATCAAAATAATTATTGCCGCCGCCGGAGGTGCGGCCCATCTCGCTGGCGTGATCGCCGCGCATACCACACTGCCGGTGCTCGGCGTGCCAATGAAAAGCGACGCGCTCAACGGTATGGATTCGCTGCTGTCAACCGTTCAGATGCCGGCTGGGATTCCCGTGGCGACGCTGGCGATTGGAAAACCGGGCGCAATCAATGCCGCGCTTTTTGCGGTAGCGATCTTGGCGACAACAGATCCGGGACTTTCGTCCAAGCTACAAACGTTTCGCGAAAGTCAGGAACAAAAAGTTCGCAGCGCGACCCTCCCCTAGAAGTAATTCGTGGAAACCTGTTTGCTCTTGATGCTGCTCCGAAAGTGTGATCGATTAGTTCGTGCATTCCTGTGCTTTTAGACGGCAACTTCGAGTTGTATTCTCGCAGCGATTAGCGCAGAATGCGCGGCTGAAGACGCCCTAACGAAGCCTTACCTGTTGACTTCGTTTGTTTTCACGCGCTTGCCTTCTCCCTGAGTCGCGATCCGACAAATGATTGGCGAAACCATCTCCCACTATCGCATCACCGAAAAACTCGGTGAAGGTGGTATGGGGGTCGTCTACCTCGCCGAAGACACCACCCTCGGCCGTCGCGTAGCCATAAAATTCTTGTCTTCGACAGCAAAGGAATATCGAGCGCGCTTTCTGCGTGAAGCGCGCGCTGTTTCTGTCTTGACGCATCCGAACATCGCAACTGTCTACGACTATGGTGAAACCGAAGACGACCAACCCTACATTGTTATGGAGCTCATTCGCGGCCAACCGCTGAACGAGAAGCTTCATGAAGGTTCGTTGCCATTGACAGAAGCAGTGCGAATCGTTTCGCTGATCTGCGAAGCGCTCGGCGAAGCTCATCATCAAGGCGTCATACACCGCGATATCAAGCCTTCAAACGTAGTAATAACTGAACGCGGCCAGGTGAAGGTGCTCGACTTTGGTTTAGTCAAGCAACTGAGCGAACAGCACAGCCTGAGTGGTGGTGATCCGAATCTACCTACCCTGCCTTCGACTCGCACGCGCAGCGATGTGATCGTTGGCACCCCAATGTATCTTTCGCCTGAGCAAGCGACCGGCAAAAAAGTCGATGCGCGTAGTGATCTGTTTGCGCTTGGCGTCGTTCTCTACGAATGCATCACCGGCCATCCCGCTTTTGAGGGTTCAAGCATTTTCGAAATTGGTGGCCAGGTACTCCACGTGACCCCGCCGTTGCCATCTTCGATCAACACTCATGTTTCCCCCGAACTCGATCGCATCACGATGAAAGCGATTGAGAAAAAGCCAGATAGCCGCTATCAGAATGCAGCAGAATTCATCGCGGACTTAAGAAAAGTTGTGCCGGATTTGGCAGCCGATGGTTATCGCCAAACCCGGGTGACCGGCGCGCTGGCCAAACAGCGGACCTATCCTTCAAGCGCCTTGACGACCATCGCGGAAACGTTTCGCAAACCCGGACCCTCGATCGGCACGCTGATCGTTGCAGTTATCGCGGTAGCGGTGCTCGGATGGATAATCGTTCGTTGGCTGCGGCCCGGACCATACGTTCCCAACGCCGAAGCGAAATCGTGGTACGAAAAAGGCGCCGATGCGATGCGCAACAGCGCGTTCCTGCAGGCGACGAACGCGTTTGAGCAAGCCATCGCCAAAGACCCGAATTTCCCGTTGGCTCATGCGCGTCTCGCTGAAGCCTGGAACGAACTGGACTATGCCGACAAAGCCAAAGACGAGATGTTGAAAGTGCAAGCCTTGGTGCCGAACCGCTCTCAATTGGATAAAAATGATCGTCTTCACCTGGAAGCAATCAATGCCACGCTCACGCGAAACCACGCCGCTGCCATCGAAGCCTATAAAGAGTTGGTATCGATTTCGCCAAACGATCCTCAGGTTTATGTAGACCTGGGACGCGCCTACGAAAAGAATGATCAAACTGATCAAGCAATTAAGAGCTATGTCGAAGCAACCACACGCTCGGCGCAGTATGCGCCGGCGTTCTTACGTGTGGGAACTCTGTATGCTCGCAAGTTGGATCAAGCAAGCGCGACGGCAGCTTTCGATAAAGCAGAAACGATTTATCGCGCGGACGGAAATTTTGAGGGCCAGGCGGAGGTTTCGTTTCAGCGCGGTTTTCTTTTTGATCAATTAGGTAAATCTGCGGAAGCGCAAACGAATTTGCAACGCGCACTTGAACTCGCGCGAACTACGGGCAACGACTATCAGAGTGTGAAAACGCTGCTGAAGCTCGGCGATCTGCAGATGGATTCCGCCAACGCGGAAGCCGCGCGCAAATATATCCGCGAGGGATTGGACTATGCCCAGCAAAAAGGGATCGACAATCTTTACAAACGTGGTTTAGTCGATCTCGGTAACACCTACTTAATCGCGGGTGATTACCCTAACGCGGAAAAGTACTACAACGAATCGCTTGACTTGTCCCGTAGACAGCACGACGACCGCAATGCTGCTCGAGCGCTTCTTTCTCTTGCCAGTGCAGAAGACCGCTTGGGCCATCCCGAGCAGGTGGTCGCGAATGTGAAAGCAGCTTTACCGTTTTATGAAAAGGGCGGGTACAGAAAAGAGACGCTGCAATCTTTCATTTTATTGGGCCGTGCACAGTTGGTGAAAGGCGAATACGATGGCGCGCTTCAGAGCTTTCAACAGGAATTAAAGCTGGCTCAGGAATTGGGAGACACTCACGTCACAATGGCGGCTCACCAAGATATAGGGCGTCTGCAAATCGCCGTCGGCAATTACCCCGAGGCTTTAAAGCGGCTGGATGAGAGTTATCAGCTGGCCAAATCGCTGAATCTGCCAAAGACCGTTGCCCAGGTTTTGATTGACCGCGCGAATGCTCTTTGGCGTTTGGGGAAATACCCGGAAGCGGAAGCCCTTATGAATGAAGCAGGCGAGATCGCTTTGCAACCGGACGCTGCTAAAAATCTGGTCGCCTTTTATCACGTCTCTCTGGCGCACCTCAGATTGAGTCAGGGGCAAGCAGCCCAGGCACAACGGGAAGCTGAAAAGGCGCAGGCCGCCGGCACAAAAGTGATGGGATTTGAAGTTGAATCAAATTACACGATTGGCGCCGCACAAGTGCTTGCCGGCGATCGTAGCCGCGGTGAGAAGACCTGCCAAAAAGCAGTCGATGATGCGCGAAACGTCGGGGATCCTGATTTACTTACGCAGTCGTTGTTATTTCTTGCGGACAGCAAAGTGCGGGCGGGTGATTTCCCCGGGGCCGCGAAAGATGCGCTCGAAGCACAACAACTTTCTGCACGCAGTGGCCGCCACGATTGCGAATGGATAGCCTGGCTGATTGCGGCGCGGGCGAGCGTTGCCAATCGCGAATCTGACAAGGCCGCGGGCTACATAACCCACGCGAAAGAAATTCTGGCCGGACTCGAACAACAATGGGGCAGTGACTACTACAACTCGTATCTGAAAAGACCTGATGTCGATACATTTCGCAAGCAGCTCGAAGAAA
>DATENN010000313.1:0-7349 GCA_035275045.1 Pyrinomonadaceae bacterium | reverse complement strand
ACCTCCGCCACCACCGCCAAAACCGCCGCCGCCCCAACCGCTACTGCCCCAACCGCCCGATGACCAACCGCCTCGGCTACCGCTGTTGAGCAGCGAGCCCAGCAGAAACATATTCAAGCAACCACTGCCGCCGCCGCCGCCGCGGCGCAGCGATGACAGAATCAGTATGATGACAAATAAAATAATAATCAGAGTGCAACAAGCACTCGATCCAGGCCGCGATGTTCGAACAGTTGGTTCCTGGGGATGATAGGCATTTCGCTGATCGATACCGTCAATAGTGAAGCCGCGTTTCTCAGCCAGCGTCGCTACATACGTTTCAACCGTATAGTAAATTCCCTGACTGTAATTTCCTTTTTTGAATTGCGGAACCAGACGCTGCCGTTGAATCTCTCCTACAAGCCCATCGTTTAGGTCGCCTTCAAGGTGATAGCCGACCTGCGTGTAGTACTTCCGATCCTGGACTGCGACTAATAACAAAAAGCCGTCATTCGTTTTTGAGCCGATACCCCAACCGCGATAGACGGCGAGCGAGTAGTCAAAGATGTCCTGATCGCCGGTAGTGTCGACCGTCAAAACGGCGAACTCGATGTCGGCCCGCTCTTTCAGGTTTAGATAGATGGACTCTAACTTTTGGCGCGTCGCAGCGTCGATGACGTGCGCGTTGTCGACGATGGGATTGAATGGCGAGGGAAGTGGGACCGGCGAGACTGCCGTCTGTGCCATCGCAGTCGTGCTCAAAAATACGAGCGCGAATAACACCGCAACAAACCAGTAACTCGCCCTGGAGTTTTTCAACGACGCGCGCAAATGCAAGCTATCCCTCAATCAGCCGGTGCAATAAATAGAAGAGCGCTACACCTACAAAAACGACAATTGAGACCGTGGGGTTTCTTTCTTCTTTATGATTTACCTCTGGAATCAGATCGCTGGCAGCAACAT
This sequence comes from Pyrinomonadaceae bacterium, assembly GCA_035275045.1. Lineage (GTDB taxonomy): Bacteria > Acidobacteriota > Blastocatellia > Pyrinomonadales > Pyrinomonadaceae > PSRF01. The sequence goes on along the minus strand of DATENN010000313.1, from coordinate 6,407 downwards.
ACAAAGTCACGCCCGCCGAAAAGGGAAGCGCGTAACCGACCGCGTTATGCATCCGCGAATCGAGTAACGCAACACCGATTACCCCTGCCAGCGTCGCGGCGCCAATCGCCGCCGTGGCCCACAAGGCCGTGCGAGGAGACCGGCCGGACGCAAGCATGATTGATGCGACAGTGAAGCCTTCCGGCATCTTGTGCAAAAGGATCGCGATGAAAACCAGGATTCCTACGCGAAAGTTCACCAGAAATGCAGCCGCGATCGAGACGCCATCGAAGAATGTGTGAATCCAAAGTCCGCCCACGGCTGTGTAAGCCGCGGACGGCCGCATGAAAGATTCCGGATGCGTCTCTGCCCCAAAATGAAAATGCGGAGCGAGCGTGTGCTCGAACAATTGAATCAATAGGTAACCACCCAACAATAGTGTCATCGCGCCCACAACGGCGTTAGCCGCCGACTTCCCATTTAACTGCGCGGTCCAAATGCTGACCGTCTCCGGCAGTATCTCGATGAATATCGCTGCCAGCATAAAACCGGCACCAAGCGCGACGAGGTACTTCAAAAATCTTTCTCCTAAACGGTGGGCGCCCGACTTAATAAGCACGAAACCGCCTAAGAGGTTGGCAGCCGCTGCCAACAAACCGAATAAAAGGAGTCCGACAAATCCGCCGGAGTCAGAATTCATTGTTCGTAGATTAGTAGTCGCTCGTATGTTTCCGCAGGGGTGGGCCAATATACACCAAGCCCTGGCTGCCAGCCATAACCTGTGCCGGAAAGGCTTGCCTCCAGTTTTCCACAGGCCAACAACAGGCGAACAGTAACTTCGTGGAAGAAGGTCAAAACCGCGAAAAACTTGAGGATTTTACGGACTTTTGTGTTGACACAAAAATTGGGCGAGCGTAGTATCCGCGTCGGGTGGTCAAAAGTGGTCGGAAGTGGGTCCAACCTCGTAGCGAACCGATCATTAGCAACTTTTCCTGGTACGGCCACCCGCCAAACTATTGATCGGTCATCACCATGCTGCGGGGAAACTACACGGCCCGGATCGACGTCAAGGGTCGGCTTAAGGTGCCGACTCCGTTTCGCCGCCTAATCGAAGAAAAGCACGGCGGCGAATTCTACATAACTAGTCTGACCGGTGACAACGTTCGCATTTATCCACTGCCGGAGTGGGAATCGATTGAACAGCGCCTATCGCTGTTGCCGACAATGGATCCGGCCCGGCGCAAGTTCCTTGACAGGACGAATTATTACGGCCAGCAGACAACGATGGACGGCCAGGGAAGGCTGTTAATACATCCGCTGCTGCGCAAAGCTGCAGGCGTCATGGGCGACGTCGCGGTGCTTGGATATCTGACCTATCTCGAAGTTTGGGAATTAGATGTCTTCAAAGCACGCTTGCTGGCGGATCCTTATACAGAAGACGACGAAGCAGCGATTGCGAAACTGGGAATCTGAGGGAAGTGCTGAGTTACAAGTGACAAGTGACAAGTAAACAAAAGAGAAATTCGGTTTCTGACCTGTTACCTGTTACCTGTCACCTGTCACTAATTGAAAGATCTTTGCACGAGATCACGGGGCGGTGGTGATGGCTGCGCCTTTGGGGGGCATGGGCGCGCCCCATCGCCCCGTGCTGCTTCGAGAAACGATTGAGTTCCTCAAACCGGAACGAGGTGGATTGTTTCTTGACTGCACGGTGGGACTTGGTGGACATAGTGAAGCGATCCTTGAAAGTTCAGAAGCTACTCGCATAATCGGTTTCGATCGCGACGGTGAAGCTGTTAGCCGGGCGTGCGAGAGATTGTCGCGCTTCGGCGACCGCTTTCACGCGGTGCATTCGGATTTCCGCCATTTTGCATCGATTTTAAGCGATCGCGGTGAAAAGTCAGCGGCAGGCGTGCTCGCCGACCTCGGCGTTTCGTCTTTGCAGTTCGATTCAGAGTCGCGTGGTTTTAGTTTTCGTTTCGACGCACCACTCGACATGCGAATGAACGCTGGTGGTGACGAGGAAACGGCGGCGCAATTACTGGCGAGACTGCCCGAGTCAGAGCTGGCGCGAATCATTTTTGAATATGGCGAAGAGCGAAACTCACGTCGCATAGCCAAATGGATTGTTGAGAAGCGCGAGCAGGGAACGCCGATAACGACTACCAAGGCGCTGGCGGATCTGGTGGCACGCGCTGCCGGAAAAAAGAAACGATGGACCATTCATCCAGCGACGCGCACTTTCCAGGCCTTACGCATTGCAGTTAACCGCGAACTCGAAGGGTTAGCGGAATTCGTTGAGCAAGTCGTAGATCTTTTAGAACCCGACGGCCGCTTTGTCGTCATCAGTTTTCACTCGCTTGAAGACCGCATCATGAAGCGAGAAATGCGACGGCTTTCGGGGCAGTGCCAGTGTCAGCGGCGTAGCGATGTCTGCACCTGCGGCGCTCGACCGGCGGTCGAAATACTAACCAAGCGCCCAGTAACACCCGGCGAAATTGAGATTGAAAGCAATCCCCGAGCGCGCAGCGCGAAACTGCGAGCGTGCCGTAAGAAATAGCTAACTGAAACTCGAAACTGAAACCCGAAACCGAATTCCCCGGAGTTCCCCGCGATGAACAGAGTTCCCTCGACGCAGCGTAATGCGAATGTCCGCCGCGACCGTGATGTACGCGCCTTTTACAAACTGGCGCTTCTCCTTTGTTGCGGCCTGGTTTTGGCCGGAGGCTTTGTGTTTGCAGCTCAACAGTATTTCACCGCCATCCAGTATGGCTACAAGAGCGAAACGCTACGCCGGGAGCGCTCCAGATTGATTGCTGAACAGCAACTGCTTATGTTGCAGAAGGAGCAGGCCTTCGCACCTGCGCGTCTCGGCACGCAAGCGCGAGAGCTTGGTCTGAAGCCTTTAGCTGCAAGCCAGGTCGGTGGGCCAAAGGCCGTAAAAAGCAGCCAGCTACCTATCGCACCGGCTTTGATAAATCCTTCCGCCACGTTTCAGCGTTAGAAATTTTGTTTGACGGCGACGCCGGGCTATTGATGTTGGCGTCATCTTTCTCTCCATCGGCAAGAAGGGAAGATCCAGGGAATGTTGGCGCGTTCTTTCGCTCAATCTGAACCACAATCCGATGTTTCGATTCGCCGCACGTTGTTTGTTGCGGCGTTTGTCGTTTTCTGGATGTTCGGCATCAGCGCTCGCCTGGTTTACTTGCAGGTGTCGAGGCACGATCGGCTGGTCGAGCGCGCGCACAAACAGCAACAGGACGCAATCGAAACGGCGCCTCAACGCGGTGCGTTGCTCGATCGACGCGAACGCGAGCTAGCCCGGACCATCGACACCACGTCTGTCTTCGTCGCGCCCGATGAATTCAAGACTGAGAAGAAAGAAACTGAAGCGGAAACTGTAGGCGAGATTTCATGTACGGCAGAGACGCTTTCTTCCGTGCTTGCTTTGGACAAGCAGGAACTTACGGACCAAATAACAGAAGGCAGAAAAAACGGACGCGGTTTTCTTTGGATAGCACGCCGCATTGATCCTGACAAAGCGCAGGCGTTGGAAGCACTCGAATTGCCGGGTGTGCACACCAGAAAAGAACCGAAGCGTTTCTATCCCAATGGATCCCTGGCGGCCAACGTACTTGGTTTTGTAGGTCTCGACGGGAGCGGCCTGGCGGGCATCGAACAGGTCTTCAACGACAAAATTCTGGGCGAGCCGGGAAAACTCTTCATTGAGAAAGACTCGCGCGGCATCGCTTACGAAAGCACCGAAATCCCCGGTCAGCCCGGCAAATCGATCATTCTGACGATCGATCAATCGATCCAGTATCAGGCGGAGGCAGCGCTGGCATCGGCCATTACCGAGACACGCGCCAAGGCGGGCACGGCAATCGTGATGGACCCGCATAGCGGCGAAATCCTGGCGTTGGCAAATTCCCCGACTTTTGATCCGAACGATGTAGGCGCCGCGCCACCCGCGGCACGCTCGAACTGGGCGTTGCAGAACATTTATGAACCGGGCTCTACGTTCAAGATCGTTGCGTACTCGGCTGCGATCGAAAAAGGTTTAGCCAAGCCCGACGATCATATCGATTGCCAAATGGGTTCGATTACTGTCGCCAAGCGAGTCATTCATGATCATCATCCGTTCGGCAACCTGACCTTAACCGAAGCCTTGGCCAAATCGAGTAACGTCGCCGCGATCAAACTCGGCCTTCGCGTCGGCGACCCAACTATGTACGAGTACATCACCCGCTTTGGTTTTGGATCGCGAACGGGAATCGAGTTGCCGGGCGAAACCGCCGGCGTTATTCATCCGCTAAACCGTTGGTCGCCATCTTCAATTGGCTCGGTGGCGATCGGACAGGAAGTCGGCGTCACGCCGCTGCAAGTCGCGGCCGCGTTTGGCGCACTGGCAAACGACGGCGTGCGCGTAGCGCCGCACCTGGTGCGCGAGATTCGATCATCATCAGGCGCCAGCATTTACCGGCCAAACCCTGAACAGCGGCGAGTCATCAGCAAAGAAACCGCGCGCGCGTTGCGAGGAATGCTCGAAGGCGTGACGTTGAACGGTACGGCAAAGAAAGCGCAGTTGGATGGATACACGGCTGCGGGAAAGACAGGCACAGCGCAGAAAATTGATCCGCAAACCCATACCTATTCGAAGAGTAAATATATTGCATCGTTCGTCGGATTCGCCCCGGTAAACGATCCGGCTGTAGTGATCATTGTGGTCATCGATGAACCAGCCGGTTCTTATCACGGTGGCGACGTTGCCGCCCCGGTGTTTCGCCAGATCGCAGAACAAATTCTGCCTGACATGGGCGTTATGCCTGACACCGAATTCAAAAACGCGACGCAGTTGGTGGCTACTATCCGCGAGATGCCGGTGATGGACCAGCAACTCAGCGAACAGGTGCAGCAACAGCAGCGAGCGAGCGCAGCCACGTTGCCAAAGGTTGTAAGCAAGGGCAATAACGGCGAAGTGGTCTACGCGGTATCGGCGAATCGTGCGGTCTTGATGCCTGACTTGCGTGGTCACAGCGTGCGCGATGTGGCGCGCGCCTGCATACAGTTGGGATTGCAGCTCGAAGCCCATGGCGAAGGTCGTGTGGCAAAACAGAGTCCGGCGCCGGGCACACAGTTGCAGCCGGGACAAACAGTTTACGTTGATTTCGATCGGCCCGATTAGCGTGTAATTCGATACTCCAAACCCGTCGATGGAGCTAAAACAAATGATCCCCCAAAGAACATTAAGGAACGAGCCAGGCGCAGTCGAAGTCAGGGAAAGAGTAACGGAATGCCGCAAACGATTGCGCCAGAGCCGTTTGATAAACAAGCCCAGTGACGGCATCAACTCGTCAACGAGGTTGTCGTTTCTCGATGCTGAGGCGGCAGTGAGAGAATCACTAACGAGTTCCGAATTAAGTTCAGTACCGTCCGCTGGCGCGAGTGATCGTTTTGAATTGCTGAGCGCACGCGAAACGCGCGGAGTCGGCATAACGTGAGGGTTGGTGAAGCAGCGAGATTGATGGGCGCGAACGCCGAACAGGCAAGCGCCGAGTTGTTTGACAAAGAAATCAAGGACTTTTCGATTGATTCGCGATCAGTCAGCGCGGGCGAACTCTTCTTCGCGCTTTCGCAGGAAGACTACGCCCGCGCCGGCTTTAACGGGACGTTTGCGGATGCGCATCAATTCATCGAAGACGCGCTTAGTAAAGGCGCCGTTGCTGCGGTTGGCCGCAGTGACCGCGTGGCTGGCGATGCTTCGCTAAATCGATTGCACGACCGAATGTTGCTAGTCGACGACGCCATCGTCGCGCTGCAAACTTTGGCGCATCGCGTGTACGACGCGTGGGCTAAACCAGTGGTAGCGATTACCGGTAGTGCTGGAAAAACTACTGCGAAAGAATTAACCGCACATGTTTTGGATGCATGCGGTTGGCGTGTCTTAAAGAGCGAGAAGAACTACAACAACGGCTTGGGTTTGCCGCTTTCAGTTTTGCAAATGGTCAGCCACGGCAACAGCCCGCAGCAATTCGATTTGGCGGTTTTGGAAATGGGCATGTCGTCGCCGACGCACGAGATTCGGCGGCTCTGCCAGATCACGCCGCCCGATGTCGCGGTTGAATTGATGGTAGCTCCAGTGCACCTCGAATACTTGGGGACGATAGAAAACATCGCCGCGGCTAAAGCCGAATTGATTGAAGGACTCAAACCCGAAGGTGTGGCGGTGCTGAACGCAGACGACGACTTGGTGATGCGGATGCGGGAAAAGCACGCCGGCTCGACCATAACTTTTGGAATCGAGAACGCAGCGGATGTTACGGCGAAAGACATCGATACCGCGCACCTCGGGGCCATCAGTTTTCGACTGCAAACGCGTTTGGGTGACGCGCGGGCAACTTTGCCGATGAGTGGCCGGCACAACTTGA
>DATENN010000312.1:0-3027 GCA_035275045.1 Pyrinomonadaceae bacterium | reverse complement strand
TTCGCTTGACCGTTCTTTGGTTTGGTATCGTCCGCATGACTGGTCCAAAGCGAAGACGACATAAGAATCGCAACTGCAAGAATCGGCAAAGCGACGAGGATAATTTTTCTGGCCATGACTGGGGCTCCTGTGGGTTAGTAGGCGTATAAGCCGGCACCGAAACGGTGTGCAGTTAATGTTCTAGGTGGCTTTTTACGTGATCTGGACTATTCAACTTGCGCTGCTTCTGGAGAACAACTGCAAGTCAGGGCAAGCACCGCATTCCTCTCTGCGCTGGCGCGCAGATGGACCAAGCCGTTAAAGCTTATAAGGAAGCCTTGCTCAGGAGGCTTTCCTATCGGATACGGTGTAACGATTAATTTCGGCGCGCATCTTATACCGGCAAATCTCGCCTGTAAAGAAGTATTGCGCTAGCAGGGAACCTTGCCGAGTGTTATCAGTCCGTGGCGCGTTAAGAAGGTGAGGCTCGAAATTCGCTAACTGCGCCGCACAGTTCGTTGGGGCGCGGCTTCCCACAAAAAGTCGGTGAACTGCGGGTAAAAAGCCGAAGGCCCGTTAGTTAATAGTCGCGCTGAGGACTTGGACTTGGAACTTATGGTCAGAGCGCCCACGATTTAGTAAGGTACGGTGTTGAAAATCCGATGACCGATTACAGCGAATCAAATTTGGAGAAGACTGCGATGAAGAGACTGGCCGCGCTCCCGATGTATGTTCGATTCTTAGTCGCCTTTGTGTTCTTACTTTGCCCGTGGCAAATGCGCACGGCTACAGCACAAGAGCGTTTTGTGAGCGCCGCCGAGTTCCGCATTTGGAAGAATTTTCACTCGAAATTTCTATCGACTGATCGCGACGTGATGGCGTGGTTACCGCCCGGCTACGACGCCGAGCCGACGAAACACTATCCGGTCTTGTACATGCACGATGGCGGAAGTGTATTCGTCCTGTGGCGCATCGACGAGATAGCCAAACCGCTGATCGCATCAGGTGAGGTCGAGCCGCTTATCATAGTTATGGTCTATAACGGCGGCGCGGCGCGGACGGACGAATACACACCCAGCAGGCCCGCGCGCTCCAGGTTTGGCGGCAAGGCCGACGCGTACGGTCGAATGCTCGTTGAAGAACTTAAACCATTCATCGATTCAGAATTGCGTACGCTTACCGACGCCGCCAACACTGGCGTTGGCGGAGCATCATTAGGCGGAATCGCCTCGCTTTACCTTGGGCTTAAATACCCGAGGGTGTTTGGAAAGCTGGGGGTGATGTCGCCCTCGGTGTGGTGGGATGACAAGCTGATGGTGCGTAGTGTCAAAGGACTGAAATCGAAACCCGACCTCCGTATCTGGCTCGACACCGGCACTGACGAAGGGCCAAGAACGTTACCCGATGCGAAAGAGTTGCGGGACGCACTTATCACAAAAGGGTGGACGCTCAATTCGGATTTGATGTATTTCGAGGCTAAGGGTGCAACTCATGATGAAGAGTCTTTTGCCAAACGCGCGGCGCCGCTGTTGAAATTTCTCTTCCCGGGGCACGCGCAAAATTAACGGGTGTTACGGAACAAACAAAACACCGACTCAAATGACGTCATGTTTCCTCTTCAAACGCGTCAGTCCCTTCAATGAAGCCGGGCGAGATTGTCCGATCAGCGCCACCTACTTTCAGCGCGGCTTGGGCATGAGCGCGAACAATATCACTCATCGTCAAGAGACCAATTAGTTTGCCATTCGTCTGTTTATTCACAACCGGAAGATGACGCCTGCCTGACTTTTCCATCGTCACAACTGCCTTTACCAGATTATGCTCAGGTTGCAAACAGCCAACTCGCTCGCTGATTGAACGTACGCTTTGCCTCGCTCCTTCACCCGCAGCAGTGCGACGTAGCCGGACTTTGGTGACAAGACCAAGAAATACGCCTACTTCATCGACCACCGGGTAGGTTGAGAAGTCGTGACTCTCTACCTGTTTCAGCGCTTGTTCGACCGTGGCGGTTGCGGAAATCGTGACCGGGTTGGTTGTCATCGCGCTGCCAATCGTCAATTGTTCGAGTGCGTGCGACACCCGTCCGTGTCGATGAGGCAAATGAATGTCATCCTGCTCCAGCAACGCTTCGTAGATTGGGGTAGGCCGGAAGTGTCGCGCCAGCGCATACGAGGTCATGTTCGATATCATTAATGGCAATATGAGTTCGTAACTTCCAGTCATTTCAAAAATAATCAGCACTGAGGTTATTGGAGCACGAATTATCCCGGCGAAAACCGCGCCCATTCCGACTAGTGCAAACGAGCCGAGTTCGCTCCCTCCGTGATGGAATAATGATTGATCGAAGTAGCCAAACGCCCCGCCGAGCATCCCGCCAATAAATAAAGCCGGGGCAAAGATTCCTCCTGCTCCGCCACTGCCGTAAGAGAAAACCGTAGCGATCAGTTTGAAGACGCAGAGAACCAGAAGCGCGCGAAATGCCAAGCCGCCCGAGAGCGCCACCGACAGCGTTCCATAGCCGCCGCCAGTCACGCCGTTGGTGCCTAGCCAGTGGAGAGCGGCGACTGCCAAAATCCCGGTAACCAACCCGCCCGCACCGGGCTTGGCCCAGAGAGGGACAACGCTCGTACGCTGAAACCACTTGCGAACGCTGAGCAAGGATTCAGTGAACGCAAGCGAGATCAACGCTGCGGCGACTCCAAGTGCGGCATAGAAAAGCAATGATGAGAAATGCTCAAGACCATAATGCTTAGAGATGGTAAAAACCGGATGCTCGCCGAGGATTGCGCGCTCAATGCCGGCGGCGATTGCGGCTGCCACAACTATCCACGCCAACACTGCCTGGTCCAGATCGCCGACGACCTCCTCAAGCGTGAAGGTGATGGCCGCAATGGGCGCATTGAAGGCGGCGGCTATGCCCGCGGCAGCGCCGACAGGTAGTAATCGCTTGAGACTTTCACGCGACAGCGCCGCCGATCGACCGAGGGTGCTGGCGACACCGGCGCAGATGTGTACCGTTGGTCCTTCGCGGCCGAGCGAAGATCCAGT
>DATENN010000311.1:0-5456 GCA_035275045.1 Pyrinomonadaceae bacterium | reverse complement strand
TCACGGCAAACCTTGCCGATCGCATGGATAAGCGTTTGAAGGAAACGAAAGACATTCAGAAAGTCGCACAGGAATTCGCCGCGGAAGCAAACATGAAACCCGCGGACATGATCAAAGAAACGCCTTTCATCAAACCCGGTGACGATGTTCCGGGAATTGGCAGCAGTCAACAGTTCGAAGCAGTCATCGCGCCTTTGAACAACCCGGGGGACGTCGGCGATTTCACTGGCGTAAAAGGCGGCTTCGCGATTCCCACGCTGATCGAGAAGCGGGAGCCACGCATCCCTGAATATGACGAAGTGAAAACAAAAGTTGCCGACGCGTTGAAACTCGAACGCGCGAAGCAGCAGCTGGAACAGAAAGCGAATGAGTTTGCCGCGTCGCTGAAAGTCGCAACTGACGTGCAAGCTGCCGGTGATCGGGCCGGTTTCGAGACTGGCGCGGACACCGGTTACAAACTCGGCGTGCCGCTGGGTAAGGCGGGAACCAGTGCTGCTTTGGATGATGCTGTCTTCGCATTGAAGACCGGCGAGTTCACCAAGACGCCGATTCAAGTTGGTGACAACTGGGTGATCGTAGGTATGCGCGAGCGCACCGAAGCGGACTTGGCAAACTTTGCACGCCAGCGCGATCAGTTAACCCAAACCATGGCTAGCGAGCGACAAAACCAGGTGTTCGACGACTATGTCGCGGCAGTAACAAAGCAAATGAAGCAAGCTGGAAAGATTAAGATATACAACGATGTTCTGCTCGGGATGGAAGAAGAAGAGCCAGTCGCTGCTCCACCGCAGACGCGACGGCAAATTCCCCTGCCAACCCAATAAGAGCAAAGAGCCAAGCGCAAAGAGCTAAGAGCAAAGGGCGAAGGGCAAAGCGCTAAGAGGGAAGAGCTAAGGGCGAAGGGCAAGCGATACGCTTTCCCCTTCGCCCTTAGCTCTTTGCTCTTAGCTCTTCGCCCTTAGCTCTTTGCTCTTAGCTCTTTGCTCTTAGCTCTTTGCTCTTAGCTCTTTGTCTTAGCTCTTTGCTCTTAGCCCTTTGCGCTTTGGCTCTCAGTCGTTGCCGCGAATTAAAGGCGTCACTTGGGATTGTGCAACTGCGGTGCGTAGCTGCAGTTCGTTACCCTGCGTTGTGATCTTCAGATTATTCAACGCGCTTCGTGCCAGAGTGCCCTTCACTGCGGACAAACGGTTGATGAAGAGAGCGCCAAATTGTTTCAGTCCCTCAACGGTATCGCCGAGGTTCTTTGCTGAATCTGGATCAACGGTGCGTGCGGCCATCATCACTTCAAGATCCGTTTCAGTCATTCCTAACGTTCCGTAAACTTGCCTGACAGCGGTCAATTCCCGAGCGATTCCATCATTTGTGATGCGCAGGTTCGCCATCAGTTTCGGCGTCAGCATTCCGCCAAAACCAACAATCGCATTCGGATCGCGTTCAGCTAAAGCCACCAATTCCGGATTCGCAAACTTGCGCGCCTTATTCGTTTCGATTGCCGCGCGAACAGCGTCTAACTCGCCTAACGCGATTAGATTTTCTTCGAGGGGTGTGACCGCCAACTCGCCGACGTTAATGTCCCAAAGGCCAAGAAGTTTTATCTGGCGATCAAGACTAAATCGATAGATTGTTCTGCCCTGATATTTCTCTTCTGTGTATTTTCCGTCCGCTGCAATTCTCCCTGCGGCGACAATAGCGCCGGCATTGAAAGTACCGCGCGCCAACGCAATCGTACTGATCTTAGTAACTCCCTCGGCCGGAAATAGATAACGAAAACCGAGAGCAACCTGTCCGAACGAGCGCGGGTCAAGACCCGTCTGTGCTTTGAAATTGGCCAACTCGTTTGTGACTTCGGTCAGTCTCGCCGGATTCTCAGCTAACAACTTTGGCATCGCCTCGTCGAGAACGCGATTTACATTTAACAGCGCAACTGCATCGGACGGCGGCAATGACGCCAGCAGACTTGTCCGCGCCGCTGATCCAGCCGGAGTCCTGCGAGTTCGCTGCGCATTTATTTGAAGCGGCGCAACAACCACAAACATAAGAGCACCAATAAAAGCTGTCAGAACAAAATTTTTCACAATCAATCCTTTCCAGAAAAACAGTTGGCGCTCGGATGCCGGCCGTAAAGCAACTGGTTGGCTAAGAATCACAGCCGCTCGAGCAACAAGGCCAATCCCATTCCGCCACTGACGCACAACGTAGCGAGGCCGAACCGCCCTTTGCGCTTTTCAAGCTCATGCAAAAGCGTTGTTGTAATGCGAACTCCGGTACAACCTATCGGATGGCCCAGAGCAATGGCGCCACCGTTGACGTTCAGCCGCTCACCATCGAACTTCAATTCGCGATCACACGCAATCACCTGGGCGGCAAAAGCTTCGTTCAGTTCGATTAGTTCGATCGAATCAAGAGTCAAGTTGTTACGCGCCAACAACGACCGCACCGCCGGCACTGGTCCAATTCCCATGATCTCCGGTGGCACGCCAACAACCTCGTAATCCACAACGCGGGCCTGCGGTTCAACACCAACCTGCGTCGCCGCTGCTTCACTCAGAACGATTACCGCGGCCGCGCCATCCGTTATGCCTGACGAGTTTCCGGCGGTGACCGTTCCATCTTTGGAAAATACCGGCTGCAGCTTTGCCAGATCTGCTTTCGTTGTTCCGAACCGGCAATGCTCGTCACGCCCGAAAGTCGAGGTCTCTTTCCGTGTCTTTACGGTCAACGGAACGATCTCAGCGTCAAAGCGTCCCGAATTGATGGCGGCCTCGGCACGTTGCTGTGAACGCAAAGCGAATTCATCCTGGGCATCGCGATCAATTTGATACTGGCGCGCCAGGTTCTCGGCCGTTTCTCCCATCACTAATCCCGACAACGGATCGTTGAAGCCGTCGCGATACATGCCGTCCACCAGATCGACATTTCCCATCCGCGCGCCCCACCGCGCACCGTCCGCGAAATACGGCACACGCGACATGCTTTCCGTGCCGCCCGCAAGAACAATCTGAGCTCGATCCAAAACAATCTGCTGTGTTGCGAGCATGATGGCCTGAAGTCCTGAGCCACATGCCTGGTTCACAGTGAACGCCGGAACCGTCTCTGGCACGCCGGCACGAAAGGTTATTTGACGCGCCACGTTCGGACCGCCACCAGCTTGCCGCGCGCATCCCCAAATCGACTGCTGCACTTGCTCAGGAGCAACGCCGGCGCGGCTCAGACTTTCCCTGGCGGCTGCTACTCCGAGATCGGCAGCAGTCCAACCGGCCAGTGTTCCACCGAAACGGCCGATAGGCGTGCGCACTGATGCTGCAAGAAAGACGTTTTTCATCGACTATTTGTTAACGATTAAGGCGAATTTTATTGACTGAAAATGGTAGCACACGGTAGAAGTAACGCCGAATTAGGCGAATTGCATCTAAGTCATCTTCGCCAATCTTTTACTCACCCATTTCATCGCCGCCAGGGGCACAGACTTTTACGTCTGTGTTTTCGCTCGGTAACCACAGACTGAAGTCTGTGCCACAAACAAAACTTGATGGGCCAACGAGTAAATGGACTCGAACGGGCGGAACTTGCGCGCGCGACGATCGCTGAATTGTTCGAACGTAACGCTGAGTGGTTTCTCGTTAGCGATAACGCCGAGGCGCAAGCGATTAATCGTTCAGAACTCGACGTCTACATTGCTCATAGCCGGCTGGTATTGGCATGTTGGACCGAACAGGGAACGCGCACTTGGAAGATCTTCTCGTGGGAGTGCACTGGTGAAAAGCTGGTGCTGGAAGCGTCGCGACGCCTGAGCGCCGATCGCCCGATCATCGAACTCGTTCCGCGCGCGTCCGCAAAGTCTATTGCGTTGACCGTCAAAACCGCGCGACATGAGCGATGCAAAGCACTTGCGGAACTCGTTGGGTCCTATCAGCCGCGCGCGAAGATCGAGCGAATAGCGTTGAGTCCCGGCGCGCGACGCGGGCAGCCCGGCAAGTATGCCCGCATCGTGTTACGCCTGCCTCATCAACGCATCGCCGTTACCGGTTCGGTTGCTGCCAGCCGTCCAGGTGATGTTGACGCTTTTTTGACCTCCGCCCTGTTGTGGTTCAAACGCGTAAGTGAACGTTCGCGCGCGCCATACGTCCAAAGTCTTCATCTGCTGGCCGAGAAACCATTGCTGGCGCCACTGCTGCATCGCGTCGCATTCCTGCGATCCGCTCTGCGTGATTCGATAACAGTGTTCGAAATCGATCAGCGATTGAGAAAACTAACGTTAGTGCCCACACCTTTGCCGGAAGAACTCTGGAAGCGGCGATTGCGCCGATTTCCGCCAACCAATCCTGCTGAGTTCAGTTCGGTTGCAACCCGTATTCAATCAATCGCGCCGGATGCAATTGACATCGTCAGCGCCAGACACGGCGAAACGTTGCGGTATCGCGGATTGCCATTTGCGCGAGTTCGCAGCGTAATGAAAGTTGAGAAAGTTTGGTTCGGGCTAGAAGCCAAACAACGTCCCTTGCTGGATGAAGATACGGAGCGCGCCTTTCAGGAACTCGTCATTGACCTGGAAGAACATCGCCGTGCAGGTGCTATCGATCATCATCACGCCTTGTATCGCAACGCGGCTGAGGCCTGGTTGGAATCGTTGCTCCGGCGCGACATCACAAAGTTGGATCCCGGTCTAATCATCGCGCCGTTGCACGCCCAGTTTCGCACCTCACGAACCGGTACGGTCAGCGTGCGACCTATCGACTTGCTGGCGTTGCGACATGACGGGCGACTTGCAGTGATCGAGTTAAAGGCCTCAGAAGACCGCGAGCACGTCTTGCAGGCGGTTGATTATTGGCAACGCGTCGAGGCGCATCGCCGCCGCGGTCATGTCCAACGAGCCAGGCTTTTTGGCGAACGAAGAATTAAGAACGAACCGCCGCTAATCTATCTGGTGGCGCCTACGCTGAGGGTCCACGTGTCATTCAACACCCTCGCGCGCAGCATTTCGCCCGACATTGAAATTTATCGTTTCGACATTAATGAAGACTGGAGGAGTGCCGTGCGGGTGATGCGCCGACTGCGAGTTAACTAATGCTTAACAAAGATCGATTCAGTCTCAGCTTTCGGTTGTGTTTGCGGTGCCGGCGACATGCTGTTGATCGCTTGTTCTGCTGAGAGGATGCCGGCGACGCGCATGCGAAACTCGTCGGCGTTGCTCGCGTTGTGCAGCGCCTCTTCCATCGATATCAACCCAGACTGGAAAAGATGGAACAGAGACTGATCAAACGTTTGCATGCCGTACTGTGAAGTACCGGCGGCAATCGCTTCACGAATCAAATAGGTCTTCTCTTCGTTAATGATGTAATCGCGAATCAACGCGGTCGATACCATCACTTCAACGGCCGGCACCCGTCCCGCGCCTTTGGCAGCGCGCACTAACCGCATGGAGATAACAGCCTTCAAAATGCCCGCGAGTTGAATGC
>DATENN010000310.1:0-4376 GCA_035275045.1 Pyrinomonadaceae bacterium | reverse complement strand
GGATCTTGACATCTATCAGTGGCATCTCATCCTGAACTTAATTCAGGTCTTTATGAGCTCTCGGTGCTATAAACATGTCGCTCCGCCGGCGCGAACCGCTTGCGGTTGGAAAAATGAATTTACGTTCTTCTCTTTTGTGCGCCACTCGACACGGGAGAACGAGTAGGGCGAGGACTACAGCGCCATCAAAAAAGCAGTCCTGGTAATCGTCATAGCCGCAATGGGCCTGGTCGCCTCTGTCGCGTTATTGTTCCGCGACCGCGACGCGGTTGCCATCTCGGCCGCCCGTCCCTGGCCTGGGGAAATGGGGACGCTCTACAGCGTCAACGATCGCTGGCCACCGCAGAAAGCAAACGCGGCGTCAGTGAAGTTGACGGAACTCGGCAGCGCATTGCCAAAGAACGATGCGATAGAAGAATTTGTCGCGCGAGAAATTACGCGAGGTGAACTAACTATTGGCAATCCACCGGCTCTTCCCGACGTCGCTCTTATTCGCGAGCTACTGCTGCGCGAACCCGTAATCTGGGAACGTTACGACGAGATAGGCGCGCAGCAAGCGACCGCAGCGCGTGTCATGCAGATGACGATGGCAAGAGCGCTGGTCGCGAATGCACTGGCGAAGGCGCGCGCAAACGATGCAGCGGCATGGGACGATCTCTTCGCTACGTGGAAGCTCGCGCGCACCCTCGATGCTCATCCACAAATGATGGCCCAGACGGCCGCGCTGGCGATGGCTCGCATGATCAATGCGGCCGCGTGGAAGATGCCGTTGCCGGCGCCGGAATGGTTTCAGGATTTACAGTTACATGACAACGTGCAACGGTTGCTCGAGGCTTTTCAGTTTCAGACAGCGTCTTATTGGAGAAACAACGCGTGGATTTTTCCGACAAAATGGCTGGCGGGGTCCGTCGAACACGATCGCAAAATTGCTGAAGAGCTGTCGCGCATGAGCCAATGCGACGTCAATGCGTCCATAAATGAGTTGGGTGTGGACCTTTCCTCGCTTTGGCGACGGGCGTTCCGTTATCGCGCCGAGCGCGAGGCGACGGCTAACGCGTTGCGCGCGCGCGCGGGAAAAGCGATTGAAACCGGTTCACGTTGCAGCGACGGTGCATGGACATTCGACGGCAAGACCGTGCGCTTCAATCGCGAGATCACGACCGCCGCACCGGATAAGCCGATGCCGTTGGTGCTGACCGTTAAGCCTTAGAGCGGATGTATGATTTAGTTTGCGGAAGGAAGAGATTGCAGCGGACGTAATGGAAGGGGGCTGACATGGGATCAATTCTTAATGAGGACCAGCGGGCTGCGATATTTCAGCGGCTTAACTCCGTAACGAACACTTCAATGCCGCGTTGGGGACAGATGGACGCAGCTGCGATGCTTAATCATTTAAAGCTATCGGCCTTGATGGCTCTTGGCGAATTGCCCGTCGCCGGGAAAAACAAGCGCGTCTTTCAAGTGTTCCCCGTTAAGCATCTGATTCTGTATGCCGCGCCGTTTCCAAAGAGCGCGCCCACTGCTCCGGAGCTGTTGGTTTCAGAAGCTGCGCCAGTCGAAGACATCCGGGCGGACTTGGTGTCTTTGTTAGAGCGCATTGCCGCGGGGCCGCGCCAAGGTTATGGTGCGACGCACCCGCTGTTTGGCCGGCTGTCGTTCCGCGAATGGGGCGTGGTCACGTACAAACACATGGACCATCACCTGCGGCAGTTTGGTGCGTAACCGCATGGCTCTAAAGTCGGCTGAGTGTTTGAAATTGGGGACCGAATCACAAGGTCGCATCGCAAACTTTAACTGCACCTTAAAAAAATGAAACCCGCAAAATCGAATACTGTCGCAAAGCGTTCCGCGGCTAAGACCGCAAAGTCTTCGACACGCTCGCACCAACAGAATAAAGCTGCTAAACCGTCCAAGCCGCCATCACGAGACGCCGCTGATTGGCGCGTCGAGACTCTGGCGCGCATGCGAGCGCTCATCCTTGAAGCCGACCCCGAAATGATCGAAGAGCGCAAATGGATTAAGCCGTCAAATCCGTCCGGCGTCCCTGTGTGGTCGCACAATGGCATCGTCTGCACCGGCGAAAGGTACGCGAAGGTCGTAAAGCTCACCTTTATGTACGGCGCTCACATCCCCGATCCAAACGGCCTTTTCAATTCCAGCCTGGAAGGCAACACGCGGCGAGCAATCGATATTCGCGAAGGCGAGAAGATTGACGCGCGCGCGTTCAAGACACTAATTAAAGCTGCCGTAGCCCACAATTCTGCGGCCAAGAAGACACCCGGCAAGTCCAGCGGCGCGAGACAGGTAAAACTGCTTTCCGGAGGTAATCCACAAATTGCAAAAGGCGATGGCCATGCGCCAGTCCAGGCGTACATCGCCGCGATGCCCGGTGACAAAAAGGAGATCGGCAAGCGTCTGGACGCGCTCATCACTCGCAACGTGCCGAAGGTGCGAAAGGCGGTGAAATGGAACTCGCCGTTTTACGGAATCGAAGGCGAGGGCTGGTTCGCCTCGTTTCACGTCTTCACTCGCTACGTCAAGGTAACTTTCTTCCGCGGCGCGTCGCTGCGGCCAATTCCTCCCGGGGGCAAGCAACCGGAGGCGCGCTGGATCGATATCCACGAAGCTGATGAACTTGATGAGAAGCAGATGGCAAGTTGGATCAAGCAGGCTGCCGCGTTGCCGGGATGGCTGGCGTAAAGACTGTCTCGCGAAGAAGATGTAATCCTGGTCGTTGCCATAGCGCATCACGGACGGCGTCCAAACTATTGGCAATCGCGCCTTGAAGATGATCGACTTACGCATTGGCAGGGGTAATTAGATGTCAAGAGTGCTGGTTCGCTATTGCGCGTATTGAGTCTCGGGACTTCACGCCGTCCGGGTGGCGGCAAGGCTGAAACGAGAACTAAAAATAGAGATCGACACGGAGCATGGTCGTTACGGCGAGTACAAGATCTTCGTTGATGGCGAGCTGGTGATCGATGGCGGCGCTCGAGCAGCACTCGGCATTCTGCCCTCGGCCAAAAAAGTGGTAAGCACGGTGCAGGAACGGCTGGCGCGTTAAAAAGCATCCTGAAAGCCTGCGGAACATCAGTGGTTTCCGATTCGTAATATTTCGCATCGCGTCGATTATTTTTTTTTGCGAGGTCCAAGAATGGATTGTCCAAATTGTTCCCAGCCGCAAGCGAGCGAGCAAACTCAGTTTTGTTCCGCCTGCGGTTTCCTGTTCAAGAACGCGCATTCGAAATCCCTCACAACGCAAGTCTTAACGACACTCTCGCCGAAGCAAAAAGGCATAAGGCAGGGAGTAGTTGTGGTGCTGCTCAGTTTGATCTTGATACCAGCGTACATCCTGCTTGCACCTTTATTCCCGCCCAACGATCGATTGGTGGAGAGTGCCGTCAGCGATACTCCTTTTGAAAAAATTTCGCAAACGATTCTGTCCATGCTTTTCATATTGGGTCTGGTCCGCATGTTGTATGCGCTCCTGTTTCAACAAGGCGCTGAAAAGCGCGTAGATCAGAACGGCGTAGGAATTGGCCAGATGCAAAGTTCCAGCAATGCATTGCCGCCTGCGCAAAGCGCTCCCGTTTCCGCCTTTGGTTCGTGGCGCGCTGATAGCGGCGAGCTGGTTCCAGCTCGGACTACCGGCGAAATCAAAGCGAGCAGCGACGAAACGAATCGATAAATCTCGAGCCCGATGGTTGACCCACCCCGCAGCACAACGGACTAAGGTTGACGCCAAACTGCGTTCGCCTTTATTAGTTGCAGTGTAACGACAAGCTAATAAATCCTGCTGGCTGTTCGCCACAAAACTTGAAGGTCCTGGAAACACATAGGCTGGTACTGCGCCGGCTGACGCCGGACGATGCGGAATTTATTCTTGCGTTGCTGAATGAGCCCTCGTGGCTGCGTTTCATTGGCGACAAGGGCGTCCGCACCATCGACGATGCACGCTCGTATATTTTGAAGGGGCCGGTCGATATGTACGCGCGGCTTGGCTTCGGCTTGTACCTGGTCGAATTAAAAGAACAAGCTGTAGCAATCGGCATTTGCGGGTTGATAAAAAGAGACTCTTTGCCGGATGTCGATATCGGGTTCGCGTTTCTGCCTGCTTACTGGGGTCAGGGTTACGCGCTTGAAGCCGCGGCAGCGACTATGGAATATGCCGCGCACACCTTGGGACTGAATCGGATTTTGGCAATCACTTCTTTGGATAACGAACGATCGATAAAGCTGCTTGAAAAACTGGGTTTGAGCTTTAAGGAAGTCTTAAAGCTCTCGGAAGATGCCCCACGAGTCCGTTTGTTTGCAACGGCAAACAAAAAGAGCGGACTCGGTGTGGAATCATCATCGCCGTCAGCATGAAGTTGAAA
>DATENN010000309.1:0-5831 GCA_035275045.1 Pyrinomonadaceae bacterium | reverse complement strand
CGGCATGCGAGTCGAGATAGAAGACATTTCCGAAACTGCTTCGGCGCTTGCCCTGCAAGGACCGACTTCGGGACGACTGCTAAAGAAATTGGTTGTCGATGCTGACATTGAAAACCTGAAGTACTTTCGCGTAACGAAGGGAACGATCGCCGGCGTCAAGGTTGAAATATCTCGCAGCGGTTACACGGGCGATCTTGGTTACGAGATTTGGCTGGCGAGCCAAAATGCACTCAAGGTCTGGGACGAACTGATAACCGCCGGGAAAGCTTTTGATATTCATCCCGCGGGCATGTTGGCGCTTGATGTGGCGCGGATCGAAGCCGGCTTGTTGTTGATTGACATCGATTTCAACAGCAGCAAGAAATCCCTGGTTGAAGTACAAAAATATTCGCCTTTTGAGATGGGACTGGGCCGCCTGGTGCACCTGGACAAGAACCGTTTTGTCGGCCAGGCGGCGTTGCAAGCTGAACAAAAACGCGGGCCTAAACGCGAAATCGTCGGCCTGGAAATCGATTGGCCGCAGGTAGAGAGTCTCTACGAGAAAGTCGGTTTGCCGCCCGCTGTTTCCGCCATTGCCTCGCGCGTCGCCGTGCCGGTGTTTCAGCATGGCGAACAAGTCGGAAAGGCGACGTCAAGTACCTGGTCACCGACGCTAAAGAAAATGATTGCACTCGCGACAATCGAACGTCCTTACACAAAGGTCGGCAGCAAGCTGGAGTTCGAAATCACCGTCGAAGCAGTCAGGCATCGCGTCGGCGCAACAGTCGTGAAGACGCCTTTCTTTAACCCGAAACGAAAGACCGCAATTCCGGTTAATTAAAGTTGCAACTGGAATCAGCTCATGGTTGGGAAGGGTGGCTTGCCTCCGCTCTTTCTTTGAACAGCGGCCGATAAACCTGCAACTGTCCGATGGAATGCCCTCTTAACGAAATCCTCGAAGAATATGATCCGACCGCGCCGCTTGAACGCGCTTGGACCATTCCCGCCTCGTGGTACACGAACAGCGACTTTTACAACCTTGAATTAGAGAGTGTCTTTGCGCGCTCGTGGCAAATGGTCGCACGCATGGACCAGTTGGCCCAACCAGGGCAGTTCGTGACCGCGGATGTGGCCGGCGAACCGATTTTGGTGGTGCGCGGAGATGATAGAGTCTTGCGCGCGTTCTTTAATGTTTGTCGTCATCATGCGGCGGCGGTAATGAAAGACGTTTCCGGCAGCGCTGCGCAACTTCGTTGTCCCTATCACGGATGGACTTACTCGCTCGCCGGCGAACTTAAAGGTGTGCCTGACTTTTCCGGTGTTTGCGATTTTGATCGAACGAACAACAGCTTGGTGCGGGTAATTGTAGCGACATGGGAAAATTGGGTTTTTGTAAAGGTGGCGCCTGCGAATTCCGACGACAACTTACTCAACTTTCTCGGCAGCGATTTGATTGCCCAGGCGGGGCAATTGCAGCTTCAGCAGCTCCATTGGTACGAACGACGCCACTATCAATTCGATTGCAACTGGAAAGTATTTGTCGACAACTATCTGGACGGTGGTTATCACGTGCCCCATTTACACAAAGGTTTGGACAGCGTGCTCGACTACAGCAACTACACAATCGAGAACGGCGCCAACTTTTGTTTGCAATCGAGTCCTATTATCAGTGAAGGCGCGGAAGCGGAAACCGGCGCCGTCCGAAAAGGAGAGCATGCGCTTTACTACTGGGTGTATCCGAATTTCATGATTAATTGGTATGACGGGGCGATGGACACAAACCTGGTTGTCCCGCGCGGCGTTGATAAGACTGAAGTGATATTCGATTTTTACTTTCCCGACGTCAGTGAAGCTGCGCGCGCTCATAACGATGCGAGCATCGCCGTGGGTCAACGCATTCAGGACGAAGACACAGACATCTGTTATTCAGTACAGCGCGGGTTAAATTCGCGAGCGTATCGCGCCGGTCGTTTGTCAGTTCGTCGCGAGGCGGGCGAACATTTGTTTCATCGCCTGCTTGCAGCCGATGTGAAAAAAGGACTTTCCGTTTAGTCTCGCCGCTCGGTTAAAACCCAAGTGATTAACTCTTGCAAGCCAAAAATCTTGCGCCTCAACCGCAAATTTATTAGTCTCTGTCGCGCAATCATCGGGAAGATCTAGCCGCTTAACTTCGTTTCTCGCAATTCGTCCGTCGCGTTCGAACACAGCGCCTCAAGAGACCTCTGGAGAACCTCATGCCACCCAAGAAAATCTTCATCTGTTACCGGCGCGATGACGCCGAAGGTTATGCCGGACGCATCTATGATCGGCTGCATGCTCGCTTTCCTGGCCGCGTATTTATGGACGTCACGGGCATTAACCCGGGCGCCGACTTTTCCAGGGTGATCCAGGACACGGTTGGAACCAGTACTGTCCTGCTGGCGATCATCGGCAAGCAGTGGTTAACCATTAAAGATGAGGCCGACACACCGCGCATTCAGAAAGCGGATGACTACGTCCGGCATGAGATCGCGACGGCGCTGTATCGCAACATCGCAGTCATTCCTGTCCTTGTGCGCGAGGCAAAGATGCCGTCGCCCGCGGCTTTGCCTCCGGATCTTGCCGGCCTGTCGACGCGTAACGCGCTCGAGATTTCCGACGACGACTTTGAGCACGATGCGCTGCGCCTGATTACGGCAATAGAATTCGTGATGGGTGAAACGCGACCGGTTACCGTGCAGCCGCAACCCGCGAAGAGTAATCGCACCTGCTTGATCGTCGCAATTGCGGGCATCGTACTGGGCGGCGGAGGTTTACTGCTAATCATTGTGTTAGGCCTGATCATCCCCCGCCCGAACAACAACACCAACAACTACAACTACGAAACACCGGTCCCTACCATCAGTCAACAACCGCAGCCATCCGAAGACTATGTACCCGAGGCCGAGTTCGATCCGATTGGCAATTGGACCATGCAGTTGACCGGCAACGGCGAAACCAATAGTTTTCCGCTCAGCATTCGTTCCGACCATACCTATCAATACGGCGATGAGGTTGGCACCTGGGCGTATTCCGGCAACTCGCTTACGTTCTCGTCCGCGGAAGGCAGCATCACTTTTACCATTGAAGGCAGATACGGTGATGGCTACAGCGGCCATGCGCTGGTCTATGGAGTGCCGTTCCAGGCAATTCTGGTACGCCAGTAAGTTAAAGGTCGAGTACTACACGGCCGTGACTGATCGTTGATCCGGTTAGGCGCGCTACTGGTCCATCATACAATCTCATGACTAAATCAACGTCGCGTTCAGCGACTCGCGCTCGATTGTTGCGCGTTCTTGGACTCGGGTTTGGTCTGGCCGTCATCATTGGCAACACGATTGGCTCGGGAATCTTTCGTACTCCTGGCCAGATCGCGGCGCAGCTCCCGAATGTTTGGCTGTACCTTTCAGTATGGGTAATTGGCGGGTTGTATGCGCTGCTCGGCGCGACTCAGATTGCAGAACTTGGAACCACACTTCCTCAATCCGGCGGCCAATATGTCTTTGCGCGCCACGCACTCGGCGAATACGCGGGATTCGTAGTTGGTTGGAGTGATTGGATCTCGACTTGCGGAAGCGCGGCCGCGGTTGCAATCGTTATTGGCGAGTTTTCGACCGCGCTTTTCCCCGCGCTCCATTCCGCGCAAATCTGGATCGCTGTTTCCATCACAGTCGCCTTTGGGTTACTTCAGTGGCGAGGGATTTCGTGGGGCAGTCAATCTCAAAATGTTACCAGTGCGCTTAAGGCGATCGCATTCGCAGCACTGATTGCCGCTTGCTTCATCGTTGGTCCGAACGCACGCGCGAGCACTGCTGCGACCGTAACACCGGCCGGATTTGCTTTGTTTGCGGCGTTTGTGATTTCGCTGCAGGCAGTGATTTTTACTTATGACGGCTGGACGGGCGTGATCTATTTTTCAGAAGAAGTTGAGCGGCCCGAAAGAAATATTCCGCGATCGTTGTTCGTGGGCCTCGCCTCAATCATCGCCATTTACCTGTTAGTGAACATTGCGTTGCTTTATCTCGTGCCTATCAGCCGCATTGCAGGTCAGGATTTTGCGGTTGGCTTAGCCGCAACGGAACTCGTCGGACGATACGGGGACAGCGTCTTTCGTTGCCTGACGATTGTATCGATGTTGAGCGCGCTGAACGCTTATCACTTGATGGCAAGCCGCGTTTTGTTTGCCATGAGCCGGGATGGACTGTTTATGCGGCAGGGAGCCGACGTTAACAGTGGTGGAACGCCGGTCGTTGCCTTGTTCATCAGCGTGGCCGTCGCGATGCTTTTCATAATTTTCGGCCAAACATTTGAACAAGTGCTGGCGGTGCTGGCTTTCTTCTTCGTCGCGAACTATACGCTGTCATTCATATCGGTTTTCGTCATGCGCCGTCGCGAGCCGGCACGCGACCGACCTTATCGAGCGTGGGGATATCCATGGACCACTGCGCTCGCATTGCTCGGTTCCGTGATCTTTTTAGCCGGGGCCATCGCAGGCGACACACGTCGTAGCGCATACGCCGTTTTATTACTCGCCATTAGCTATCCGGCATTCCGTCTCATTCAACGGCACATCTGAAAGTCTCGACTGCACAAACTCAGAACCGGATGCGAGAGCGATTCTTTTCGCGCGCTGAGTTGATCACTCAACGCAATTTTTCCGTAGGCCTCAAACTCACTTCGGGTTTTGCGATTCCCAATCGGCCCGCGTTAAAGACTTGATCGGCTCGAGACGTTTTCGGGTTAGTTCGGCATTCAGACCCGCCAGCTCTTTCGCGAGCCAGGCATCGAAATCCTTATCGACGTCGCCCAGTTCGTGCGCGAGCACATCAGCGCGTGCGACCTGGGTCGCCGAAGGCCGCCCTTCGAAACCATTAACGTTGCCGTAAAGGTCGGCGAGATTTTCACGCAGCCGTTCTTCGCCGGTTATTGCGCCGCCCTCTTTAGTCGCCACGATCTTCTTCCGCATTTCATCGACGGCCGCGGAGGCTGCGCGCAATCGCGCCGCGAACGGATCACCTGCCGGAAGTTTTGCAGCGCGATCCTCGAGCGCCAGCCTTACAGTGTTCAGCCGTTCAACGGAATACGTCATATTGCCGAGCAGGTCATAAAGCTTCATCGACAGATCAAATTGAGCACGACGATCGGCCGCGCTGCCTTTCGACCGCGGATCGGGAATAACCACAAGCGGTGTCGTGTAAACCTGCTTGTCTTTCGTCATTCGCACGGTGTAGGTGCCCGGCAGGAGGCGCGGGCCAATCGCGGCGGAAAAATTTGCGCTGGCAGCACGCGGCACTTGCGGTGCTTTGAGCCGCATGGGCCAGGTAACGCGATTCAAACCGCGCCGTTTACTACTGGGCAGCGTGCTGATCACGTTTCCTGAAGGATCCAGCACTTCGATTTTTAAGTCGCCAAAGATGTGCCGCTTTTTCTGATAGTAAACAATTTGCGCTTCGTCCGATGGATTAGGTCCTACAAAGGCGGCGTCACCATTAGCCCAGCCACCAAAGGCCGGAATGTTCTGCACGCTTGGCTTTGCTTGCAGAAACACCGCGTCTTTGGCGAGCGTTTCCGCAGTCAGCGCGCGCAACGGCGTGATGTCGTCGATGATCCAAATGCCGCGGCCGTGCGTCGCAATCACGAGCGCGTGGTCGCGTGGATGAATAGCGAGGTCGCGCACGGCGACGTTAGGCATGTCGTCGCCTTTGTATTGCGCCCACTGTTTGCCGCCGTCGACGCTGATCCAAAGACCCATTTCCGTGCCGACAAAAAGCAGATCGCGGTTGACTAAATCTTCTTTGACGACGTGTGCATAACCTCGGACCGGAGCAGTGGCG